>BFAR01000029.1 GCA_008974855.1 archaeon MnTg01 | reverse complement strand
GTGGGATTCGAACCCACGAACCCCTAAGAGACGAGATCACCCATTTTTAGATCTTAAGTCTCGCGTGTCCAAAAGCAAAAGCTTTCTTTGGCCAGGCTTGACTACTCCTCCACAGGAATAGCTAAAAATTATTCAGAATTTAACAGTTTATCGATATTCAATATCATAATCAAAATTATAAAGAGTCTATAAAGTCAGAATTGCATGCTTCGATAGCTCAGCCTGGTAGAGCGTTACCTTGGTAAGGTAAAGGTCGCGGGTTCAATTCCCGCTCGAAGCTTTTAATAATTTTTTATTAAGAGTTCAGAATGTCCTGTCCTATTATTAGAGTCAGAGTTGATAGCACGATTAGCTTGAATTTCAAAAATTTCCCAGGCCTTTGATGAAAATAATTCACGAACTTGTTTTGTTGAAGAATTGGATAACAAGACATTGACTCCCTTTTTAGCTAATTCATTTGAAACCTTTGCTAGTCGTTTGAGATCATTTAATCCAAAGTTGCCATTTGTATAGCTCGTAAAATTTGCAGTTTTACTTACAGGTTGGTATGGAGGATCAAAATAAACAAAATCTCCTTTTTTGGCTTTTTCTACTGTTGATGAAAAATCCTGACATTTTATAATTATTTTATTGTGATTCAAAAATTGATTTACTGACCTTAGATTTTCTTCTTGAACAATGTTAGGATTAGAGTATCTTCCTAATGGAACATTGAATTTTCCCTTACTGTTTACCCTATACAATCCATTAAAACAGGTCCTATTCATAAAGAGTAATCTTGAAACCTTTTCAATCTGGCTTTTTGGATTAGATTCTCTAACCGAATAATAATATGATTTTGAATCAGAAAAATAATTGTCAGAATGCTTTTGAAGTGATTTTAGTAAACTGCTAAGATTATCACGAATTGTAACATATGATAGAATGAGGTCAGAGTTTAGATCAGAAACGTATCCCTTTAAATTTTTATTTTCAGAAAGTAGATGAAAGAGTAACGCGCCTCCTCCTAAGAATGGTTCAAAATATGAACCAAATTTTTCAGGTAAGTGTTTTTCAATTTGTGGTATTAGTTGTCGTTTTCCTCCAGCCCATTTTACAAAAGGTTTCGGAGAAGCAGTTAGCTGGTATTGTTGACTCACCCGCCATAATTTTGTAATTTGTCATTAAGAAACCAAGTTTGAAAATGTTACATTTCTTGTAATCTTTTTTTACTAAATAGAAATAGCTTAAATACAAATTTCGTAATGCTAGTGGTTTTTCCAATCTGTGTATTGTATTTCTATGCCTTTGAGAATAGCATAATTTTCTATGGATTCAGAAACATCACTATAATCTGCTACAAAAATTGATCGCAATAAGAAAATCTAATAAAATGAAAAGAGGGGATTAATCTAGTCCCACTTTGACCAAGCGGCCATCCATCTATACGTCCACGTAGTCAGTTTACATCCCAACGCCGTAAACGTTACCGACAGCACAGCTCCAGCACCTGCGCCAAGCGCAACTGGGCTGTTATAGAACTTTCCTACCTGCGGTTCTATAGGTGTCATGTATGGTGGCAACGTAGGTCTTGGATACTTGAATGCAGTCTCCAGTGGATCTGCTACTGTGATCAGGTTTACCATGTTGAACAATGGTAATGACATTCCACACAATACTCCGCCAAACAGTATCAGAGAGTGCTTATTTCTCTTTGTTGCCCAATATGCCAAGTCCAACAGCATTGCTGATGGTATCCATACTGGGACTACAATGAAATCGTATGGATATCCAAGTGAAAACCATGCACCTTTGGCTACCCATGTATACACTGTCATAATTAATGCGTAGTATGTTGCTGTACCTGGAACTCCTGTAAATGTTAGGTAATATGTTGCACCAACACAAAGCATCAAAGTATTTGCGATGGAAAATACTACAAAGGATGTCCAAGCCCAATCTGTGTAGAAGATATAGTCACCTGCGTTAATAACAAGTAGAGTTGAATTGACTGCTACCACTACTATGAATAAGTAATGAGTACATCGTCTAAGCCAGACCATTATCAGGTAGATAATAGGGTCAGTATATAAAATTTTAGAAGGCTATCGATCTAATTTATAACGGAAAAATGAAAAATATAGGAATAATTTTTGTGTTCTACCAGCCGACATACATCGAGATATAGAGGGTTCCTACAGCTACTCCAGCTATTACTACACCAGTTCTTACATTGGTATTCTTTCTGGTTCCTTCTTCCATTACTTTGACACAGAAGATGTAACCAATCGTCTCGATGATTGTTAGAACGATAAATGCAAAGTGACCGCTATGTGTTGGATATGCCCAAGGATAATAGAAGTATCCTGCTGCAGTTCCTCCAAATGTAGCTAACCATGCTGCAAGGTATGCAAGCGTTATCATGCCAGTCATATTCTCAACACGTCTACCGATCATTCTTTCAACGTCAGCACTAGTTCCACCAGAACTGCCGCCTGAACCAAATCCCTTCGGTAAAGTCATTTGGGATTATACTATTCAGAATACTTTTAAGTCTTTCTTAAATTTTCAGCCTGATCCGATCTAGGTGGTTATTTTAAAAATAGAAAAAAGTGCGTGATACGCATTTTTTGATTATGGAATTGCTCTACTGTACAATTTGCCTTCTAAAGCCATCTTGTACATTTCAGCGATGTAGGGGTTTTCACCTGGTGTTTCTGCGCCAAGTTCAACGAGTCTAGCATATATTCGAACTACATAAGCCAGAGCGCCCATAAAGGCTACTACTACACCCATATTGAACATCCAATGGTTTGGTACTGCAAAGATTTCTTCTACAAACCAAAAGTGCCACATCTCATTGATTCCAATTGTAAACATGGTTGCAAGATAACCTAGAATTGTCATCTTAAGTCCAGTGTTTATTGAGTTGTTTGGACCTCTGAGAATTGGTACTTTTCTATCATAGATTGCACATGCACCCCAACCTAATGGGAGGGCCACAAAGTGGGAGTATAACCACCAGTGAGCTGGTGTAAATGCACTATCTCTGATAGATGTTTGATGTAGAGAACCGTCAACAAAGTTGTCGACTTCTACCGATGCAGCAATTGATCCCAAAGCGATAATCATTAGCCAGATTTTTTTCAGTCTCTGGATTTCGACCTCTTTGGGAATTAGTGCCGGCATTTGTGCCATAGTTACAATAGTGTTTATTTGACATATAAGGGATGAGAAAGGAAAATAGAATTTTTCTTGTAATTAATTGAAACAATCATTAGAAAAATGGTAAAAATTTATTGTTTTCTGTACTAAATCATATTAGATTTTTACTGTTTCAAAAGAGATTTCAATGTTAATCATTGATGTTAATCATTATTCCTGATCCATTGATGCTAATGGTGAAGGTAAAACATATAACGTTCTTAATGAACTCATTTGATGATAAACGGGATAACTATGGTCGATAAAAAACTAATTGTTGTAGGACTCGGTGTAATAATGGCACTTGGATCAATGGGATTCAATTGGGTTGAATCAATTCTTCCAACAGCTGAAGCACATGGTGTCCAAGCACAACTACAAAGTCGTTTCGTAAGAATAGAAGATGAGACCTTTAACAGACAATCTCTTACTACTGGGGAAACATTATGCCTAAGTGGTAAATTCGTCAGTTTAGTTACAAGGGACATGAGAGCATGGAATTCAATCTTCTCTGAATCAACTAATGCTGGTAACAGATGGGAAATTCTATCAAGAGACCCACCGGGTAATGTATTTGACATTGAAGGTAACTCAGTGGTACCATATGAGATATGTGCCATGGCACTTGAACCAGGAGTATATCATGTTCACTCTCAGCTAAACGTTGCTGGAGTTGGCCCAGGACTTGGACCAGGACAAACAGTTGTAGTTGACGGAGATTTTATCATCAAACCAATTCCATACACCAACATTGCATATCAATCAATTATAATTGGGGTTGCATATGTAGTCACATTTGCGACACGACCTTGGCAAGTAATCTAAAATCAAACATTCCCCTTTTTTCATTTTGTTAGAAACTTCGAAAATAAGTAGAATTCCACCTCATAATTAGTAATATCGCGCGAAATGATTAGTTAGAGGGGAAAAATCTTCTACTAGTTCTTATAAGAGAGAAATCAACAAAATACTATCTTTGGTTTTACAAAATTCTAACTCAGTAATTAGCTGTGCCCGTTGTGGAAAAAAAGGCATGTTAACAGATAATGTAACGGGGGAACTGTTTTGTGGAAAATGTGGTTTTGTCATATCTGAGAAATTAAGTGACACAGGACCAGAATGGAGATCATTTCCAAACGAGGGTGGAAAGGATCCTACCAGAACTGGGGTCCCAACATCGCTTACAATGCACGACATGGGGCTAGCAACCATCATTAGTCCAACAAATAAGGACTCATCTGGAAAGCCACTGTCTAATTCGATGAGAAGTACTATCGAGCGTCTTAGAACTTGGGATAGTAGAAGTCAGGTTCATGAACCAATTGATAGAAATTTTAGGCAGGCATTCAGTGAGCTAAACAAATTAAAGGACAAGCTTACAATTTCGGGCGCAGTTCTAGAAAAGGCAGCTTACATTTACAGAAAGGCATTACAAAAAGGACTTGTACGTGGAAGATCAATTTCTGCGCTAATTGCAGCTTCCCTGTATGCTGCATGTAGAGATACCGAAACGCCTAGAACATTAAAAGATGTTGGGCAAGCCGCTAACATCAAAAGAAAAGATATTGCAAGATGTTACAGACTAATACACAGAGAACTAGATCTAAAAATGCCAGTAGTAAATTCGATTCAATGCATTTCAAGAATTGCAAGTAAAATAGGAATTTCAGAAAAAACAAGACGTAGTGCATCTCTAATTCTCAAACAAGCACAAGATAGTCATGAATCTGCAGGAAAGGATCCAATGGGTCTTGCAGCAGCTGCATTGTACTTGTCTTGTGTTAAAAATGGTGAATCTTTAACCCAACGTGATATTGCTGAAGCTGCAAATGTGACTGAGGTTACAATAAGAAACAGATACAAAACTCTAAGATCAAACAAAGCCATTTCTTTCTAGAGGCAAGAAAAATTTTACACTCTTGAAATAATAGATGAATTAGAGGGCGCGTATAGAAAGGACTTTAAGTAATTCTCATCAATTTTTGGTATGATATGGCCAGGAATGGGAGATCCTTACAAGAGGAAACAAACCCTTCGGCTTTTTGTTGTTGTAGCAATTGTTTTTGCAGTAGTATTTTTTGGGGCTCAAGCTGTATCAAGTCAACTGCAAAAAAATGATCCTCTAAAAAATTGTATAGATGATAGAGATACACCATACAAAGTCTCTGCCACTCTAGAGTTAATTATTGACGATCGTAAAGCAGACATTCCAGCCAATATTGGATTTGAGGAAGGCTGTCAAAGAGCACTATACACATTAAGCAATGATGGAGTCATTTATGCAGAGTGGCAAGAGGACTATCCATTTGAGATAGGTCATTTTCTATGGATATGGGATTTTCCTTTACGAGATATGGATCCGTCCAAATCTAAAATCTATGTGAATGGAATAGTTTCTGATGACTTTATTCGTGCTCCATTAGTTGATGGAAATAATTACAGAGCAGAATTTACCTCCAAGGCATTTGATAGCTCAAAGGATACTGACTTTTTACCACCAGATCTTTAGACGGTTAAAAAAAATTGCAGCAAAGTGGTTTGTAGAAAAATAATGAAATAAGAAAAGAAATGTTTTACCAGTATTTGCCGTTATCTGGTATTAGACCGATACCTTCTCTTTCAAAGTGTTTGTCTAGTTCATCAACCCATCTTTCACGATTGTCTTTGTAGCCCCATCCGTGAACACGTACCCAGAATGATATAACTCCTAAAAGGAATACGGTGAACATTATGGTGCCGAAAATGTATACCATTACATCGTAGAATAGTGGGTCATAGTTTGGTCCTAATTGTCCTGTAACTGATGACAGAATGCTTAGGAATGTACCCAGTAAAGGAACCATTGAAATAAAAATTACACACGTGCGATATATACATTTCCTTTATTCTCAAAGAAAAGAGATCACAACATTACATTATAGGAATGGAAATTAAAATAAAAAACGAGAAGTTTGTTTTAACCTCTTCCTTGGGCTGCGTATTTACCCTGTTTGCCTTTGTAGAACAATACTACTGCTATTCCTCCAAATATAGCTACTGAAACAGCTACAGCTCCAAAGACACCATCTGCTGCCAAAATTGGTGTACCAGAACCAGCTTGTGGATTAAGCTTTACTGCTTCGACTGCTCGTCTTGCAAGCTCTAATTGTTCTTCTAAAGTACGTGCGCCAGTTTCTCCCTGGTCACCTACGTTACCTAGGTATTGTGCATATGCATCTATTGCACCGAATCCATAGTAGCCCATAACGTATACTGCGAGAATGCTCGCTATCAGTAATGGTTTATTCATATCATTTACCTGATGAAGGAGAGCC
>BFAR01000028.1 GCA_008974855.1 archaeon MnTg01 | reverse complement strand
CCATTCCTTTATGATGAAGGACGAGATTATGTATACGATAAAGTATTCAGTGACTTGGTTGAAACCCCTATTCTAAAAAATCAATTAGGGGATTCGGCTGGAGTATTTGGAGCCAGTTTATTATGAGCGAACATGAAATTGGGCAATTTATTACAATTGTATTAATTATTTCAGCTGTAGCAATATTCATTGGAACTAGATTATTCATTGTTTTTAGAAAATAGAAGTTAAAATCTCATTGGGGTTCTATAGTTGCTGGAGGTTTACTTGATACAACATAGGTGACCCAAGTAACATCTTCTATTTCATTTGTAATCCTATTACTAATTTTTTCAAGTAAACCATGAGGTAGCCGTGTCCAATCTGCAGTCATCGCATCAATGGAATCAACCACACGAATCATTACTATATTGCCATATTTTCTTTCATCTCCAACAACTCCAACCGCTTTATCGTCTCCTACTGCCGCATATGCTTGCCAGACCTTATCATAGAGTTGAGACTCTTCTAATTCTTCTTCAACAATCTTACTTGAAATTTTAGCAATTTTCAACTTTTTGTCAGTTACTTCGCCTATAATTCTCACTGCAAGACCAGGTCCAGGAAATGGATGACGAGACAATAATTTCTTTGGGACTCCAAGAATCTTTGCTATTTCTCGTACTTCATCTTTGTATAATTCCCGTAACGGTTCTAGTATCTCTAGATTAAGCCAGTCAGGTAAGCCACCTACATTATGATGGGTTTTAATAATTGAGGCAGGACCTTTTGAAACACCACTTTCAATTACATCTGGATAAAGTGTTCCTTGAGCAAGCCATTTGAATGGTCCATTTTTTTCTGCAAAATCTGTAAAGATTTTAATAAATTCTTCTCCCACTATCTTTCTTTTTTGTTCTGGTTCTGTTACTCCTTTTAGTTTTGATAAAAATTGTTGTTTTGCATTTATAGAATTAAAATTTAAAGCAAAATTTTTTCTAAACATTTCTTCAATTTCTTTTTCTTCATCTAATCTTAACAGTCCATTATCTACAAAGATACACATTAATCTACTTCCTATAGCTTTTTGAATTAGCAATGCTGTAACAGTAGAATCAATTCCACCGCTGACACCGCATAATACATTACCATCTATCTTAGAAATTTTATTTACTGTATTTTCTATGAAAGTTTCCATAGTCCATTCTTGTTTTACTTTACAAATTTTTAACGCAAAATTTTTCAGAATTTCAGTTCCCTGTTCCGTATGTACAACTTCAGGATGAAATTGAATGCCGTAAATTGATTTTTCTTGATTAGCAATAGCTGCAGCATTTGCATTTTCAGTATGCCCAATTATTTTAAAACCCGATGGAATTTGTTCTGCTTCATCACCATGACTCATCCATGCTCTTATTGATTCACCCATTCCGCTAAGCAAGTCAGAATCATTTTCAATTATTAGTAATGAAGAACCATATTCTTTGTTTGCATGCTTGACTTTTCCTCCAAAATTATTTACTATTAATTGATGACCATAACATATCCCTAGTATTGGTAATTTCATTTCAAAAATTTCTTTTTTAGGCATAGGTGCATCTGAATTATAAACACTTGAAGGTCCCCCAGAAAAAATAATCCCTTTTGGTTCTAGTTTTTTAAGTTCGTCAAGGGAAATATCATAAGGCACAAGTTCTGCATATACAGAAAACTCTCTAATTCTTCTACAAATTAAATGACTGTACTGAGATCCAAAATCTAATACTACAATTTTTTCCATAATTTCACAGGTTTGAGTTATCAATCATTTTTGATAGTGACCAAGAAGCAGTATTGATAATTTCATTAATCCTTTCTTTTTGACGATAATTTTTGATAATTATTTCAGTAATCTTACTCCCATTTTTGTTTATAATACAATCAATAACAGATTCTTTTTGTATTTTACCACTTTCTGCCTCTGCATTGTCCTTTTTCTTCATATCTCCAATAATTCTTTCAACAAAAAATGATTTTAATGGTGGGGTTTCGGGTTGTAATCCTATATTTTCTTCCATTACGATTGAAACTTGTTCTGGTGTTACGTACGCATTTGCAATAAGCGAGCCATCAGAAGTTTTTGTAATTGGAATTGGTGGTTCTGATTTTTCTGTAGTCTTTATGGTTTCAAGTAAGGATGCTTTTGTAAAACTCGATTGTTTAAGAATTACATTTAAAATTGACAAGTTTTTTTCAAGACTTTCAATTTCTTCTTTGTGTTTTTCAATCTGTTGCGATATCTTTTCTTTTAACTCTAAGATATCTCTCATTTGTTCTTCTAAAAACTCCATAATTATTCTTAGATAGATACTGTATTAAAACGCATTCTAATTTGAAAGAACCTTTTCCAACTCATTGTAGCGTATTTTTTTGAAACCCTTGATAGGTTTTGATGTTGTATAAAGATTTGAAGAATTTTTTGAGGCCAACCATTCAAGAAGTTTCCTTCCTCTTCTTAGTTTTTTTATTTTAATTTTTTTACTCTGAATTTTTGTTTTTGAATATTCCCCAATTTTATTTCCAAAATCCATTCCAAATAAAATAATCCTTTTAGCTTTAAAATGCCTTGCCAGGAATACACATCTATCTCCATCAGTAAATCCTCCAAAATTATGAATTTTTCCAAAAGGTCTAGTCTCAGTAGTACCAACACAATTTTTAAAATTAGAAACTAATTCTAATCGATTAATATTATCACCATGTGCATGAATAACCATTATGGTATTACTTTTTCCAATTTTATTTAATGAGTTTTCATCACCATCAAGATCACTCACTAAAATATCTGGTATGATTTTATTTTCTATTAGAGCTTTTACTGCTCCATCTGCAACTATTTTTGTAGTTGAACTATACTTTTTCAAAGTTGGAATGGATGATTTGAGAGTTGGGCCAGCACCTATTACAAAAACATCTTGATTAAGTATTAAGTTACGTAATTTATTGAGTGAAAATTTGTTTTTTAGGATAGAATTTAGGAATTTTGCTGATTTAAGATCTGTTTTTTTCCTATATCCAAATTCCTTTAATATCTCTGAGTATCTTTTTTCCCAGCCTAACAATGTCATATGACTAAAATTAGTAATCCCAATCATAAATCATGTGAATAGACTAGGTATCGTCTCGGTAGGAGGAACAAATCCTGTTCGTATAATGGGAATATTGAATACGAGTTCAGAGTCGTTTTACAAAAAAACCATTGTAACAAAAAAGCAATCACAAGAAAAATTAATTAGAAAAATTGTAGATGATGGTGCTGACTTTATAGATGTAGGAGGAATGTCTACTGCTCCTTATTTATCAACATTAGTATCTGAAAAAATTGAATCGAAAAGAATTCTTCAGGCAATAAAAAGGATCCAACAATTATGCAATCTTCCTATTTCTGTTGATACTTG
>BFAR01000027.1 GCA_008974855.1 archaeon MnTg01 | reverse complement strand
CTGGCATTGTAAGTATCAATAACGTTGTAATTTCAGATCCTAGAATACCCTTTGGTGGAATCAAACAAAGTGGATTTGGTCGAGAGCTTTCTAGATACGGAATGCTTGAATTTGTAAATATTAAATCTGTTAGGTTTTATGATCAGTTAATTCATCATCACCATGTAGAATAGTTATGTCAAAAAATGCTTTCTCGTTACACAGAAAATTCAAGGGAAAAATCTTTGTTGGAAGTAAAATTTCTCCTTTAAAATCTAGAGATATAAAGCTAATTTACACGTGTATATGCTTCCAGAACATTCCTTGGCTTGTGTTATGGCCTACCTCTACTTTTTATTCAAATTAACATTTGATACAAACTGTTTTTCTAAATCCTATTTCCATATGGTCCTATGTCTGAAAAGAGAGATGATTTCCAAGAATTAAGAGAATTATGCAGATTAAGAGATATGTATCAAACTAGGGTTGATTCTAAATTTGTCTGGAGTGAAGGTAAAAAGGACAAATCATTGCTAATCTACAATCAAGATATGCTTGATTCTATAAAAATAAAAATTGCCAAATTGGTAAAACCGTTTTAAGCTATTTTTAAGAATTTGAATAAGATGATGAAACTAAAAAGCAAATCTACGTTGAAATGCCCGTGCTGTAATGAAGGAACTATGAGAAAAGAATCCTGTGGTTGTCTTACGTGCTGGAAATGTCATAGAGTTGAAGGAACAAATTGTAATATCAATTCCTGTCATAATGCTCATTTTTCAA
The DNA here is from genome assembly GCA_008974855.1 of archaeon MnTg01. Lineage (GTDB taxonomy): Archaea > Thermoproteota > Nitrososphaeria > Nitrososphaerales > Nitrosopumilaceae > CSP1-1. Next base: position 6,681 of record BFAR01000027.1, on the reverse strand, counting down.
CTAACGGTGGAGGAGAAAACCAGAACAATGTTCCAAATCAAATGTGCTGATTGTGGTTGTCTTCCTGCTGACTGTATAGAAAGCAAATCTGCTACCGAATGTTCTAATTGTACTTGGGATGAGTGTTGTTGCTGGAAAACCATCAACAAAAAATTGTAATTTCAAATCTTGCAAATTAAGTATAATCTTTTAATGACCTACCTACCTATTGCATTTGATTTGTCATGAATACAAACGTACTTTTTATAATTTCATTTCTGGTTTTTTTTCTTTCTGTTTCTGGAATTGAAGTACATGCAGAACAAAAAACTGTAGTAATTCCATTTGGTGCTTACAATCCAGAACTTAACACTCCAGCAGAAGTATGGTTTGATCCACCGACAACCTCTATCAAAGTTGGTGATTCAGTATCATGGATAAATGATGATCGTGAAGGACACACAGTTACCAGTGGTCAAGGTTCTGGACGTTTTGGTTGGATGAGTGATGATTTTGGACAAGCTGATGGATTTTTTGATAGTGGAAGATTTTTTCCAGGAGATTCTTGGTCTTATACATTCCAAGAGAAAGGAGCTTTCAGATATTTTTGTACAATTCATCCGTGGATGGAAGGATTTGTAATTGTAGATCCACTAATTCCTGATTATCCTCATGATGCTATGGGAAATAAAATAGAAAAGTTTCCAGTAATAGAGTACACCAATGATGGTCTAATCGAATTAGATATTACGTGGGAACCAAACGTGATTAAAACTTTTGAGAAAGTCGTTTTAATCTATCATACATATGATCCTGCCACCAATTCAAATTTAGATAAAATGAGTTATGACATAATCATCACGCAAAATGGTAGGGAAGTTTTCAGAGATAGCGGAGTAACCCAAGTAGGTGGAGATTATCGAAATGTTTTATTCGAGGAATCTGGACCAATTAAAATAAAATTTGAAAATATAGTAAGTTGGGGAACCTCAGGTATCGAGAGTGGTGCTAGGGAACCGCCTTTACACCCATCACAAAGATCCGTCCAATTTACAGCAATAGTTTATGATAATCCAGAACAAACTTCTTTTACAGATGATATAGTTCAACCCACGCAAACTCTTCAATTCTATTATGAAATTGCAGTTGCGATTATTTTGATTCCTGCAGCACTTTTTATTCTGATCTTGTGGTATATGAAATCAGGAAAACCAACTGGTTTGCCTACAGGACAAAAAACAACTCCCGTTTAAGATAACTAAAAAGTTTAATCAGAATTATGGATCATGGGAAATTAACAGAATGTTAACTTGATCTCTATAGATTTTTTTTCTTTAAATACAAAACCTAGCAAATTGATAGTTTTTCTGATAATACATAGGAATGTTTTGACATTACGTACTTTGGTAAAATTATCTGAGTTGGATAGTTTATAGAAAATTTAACATGAAATCATTTGTGGACACAAAAAAGTTTATTGAAAAATTTTCTTTAACACAATTTCCAGTTGCGTTGGGTGGATGTAAAAATGATGGAAATAGTTTTGATTCTTGTGAAAATAACATTATAGTTTTTGATGATAAAGATGAGACTGAATCAATTATAGACTATGAAAATGAAATAGTAAGACTTCATCATGGTTCAATGAAAGAAACAAGTTACGAAATCCTCACGCAATATAATAACTTACAAATTTTATTAGATGAAAAATGGGATCTCAAAATATTTCTATCTCAAATTTCTGAAAAAAAAGATAAAATTTTCAATGCTTACATGAAAAGTTGCTTAATTGAAACAGCAGTTTGTGCTACAAAAACTAAAGAATGCATTAAGAACTCTGATCCATTTGGATCATCATGGATAAAATGTGCTGCATATTTTCTTGCTGACGCAATTACTCTTTCTAATAACACAAGACCTAGTCCTGCACATATGTTAGAGCATCTTAGAGAATTTGGAAAGAGCAAAATAAATGAAAACTTGATTATTGTCAATGAATGTATTGGCATTGAGCGAGCTACCCCCTCTTTACTAACACGAATGTGTAAATCAACAATGGGTTTTTCTGATATGGTAGAAAAAAATGGTCATTCAAAAATCATTCAAAACAAACATGATTATTTTGTAAAAAACTCATTGCTTTCTGATTGTTATTTTTATTTAGGATACATTAACCGAAATAACTTTATGAAGATAAAAGACTCTCTTCACAGAACGCCTGAATTAATTCATATTTTGAAGGTGGCATTTGATGTGGAAAATGACATGACTCGACTAGAAAAGCAAGCAAATCTTCTTCATAAAACTTCAAATGAATTACTCTCAACTCTCAATAACTGATTCTTTAATTCGTATTTTTTGAAAAACTTTTAAAACTAGGGAGAAGATCTCCCATCCATGGTAGATCAAGCATGCGGATGCGAAGCAGATAGCGGCGATCCAGATTATTCATGTGATTGTGCAATGCAGGGTCATTGTATTTGTAGTCAAGATTGCAAATGTAAAACCGATGTGTGCGTAGAAGCCGTAAAAGCATTGTGATTTTTCACAATTTTTTTTCTTTTCTTTTTTAATCTATTCGTCTTCTTGTTTAAATCCCCATGATTTAACTAAATCTTTTTGAAAAGAGACAGCTTGTTTTTCATTTAATGCGTCACCGCAGTTTTTGTGGGTTGGAACTACGGTCATTCCTGCTAGTTTAAATTCAACTTCGTAAAGATGAACTTTGGAACATTCGCACATTACTATACATAAAAAATCATGCCTCTATATTTGCTTATTTGAACAACTTTTAAACGAGGAAATAACCTAAATAAGATCACTTGAAATCCCTTCTTCTTATTTTCTCACTAATTGGAGTACTGTTAACAGGTTACCTTATAATTCCTACTGCATTCGCGCAAGATACTGGCGGTGGAGTTAACCATCCTGGTACATGGTATGTTGGTGAGGGATTAAAAACAGGAGATTATTTTTCGTATAAACTTTGCCATGTTTACTACAAGGATTGTGTAGATTTTCAGATGGATTGGTGGATTGAAGGTACTATTTTTGTTGGTTCTGAAGAAAAATGGCTTGCTCAAGTAGTTGTTTATGATGGAAATAAAATTGTAAAAGGTAACATGGAGCTTGGCATGATTGCTCCTGAACCAAGCGGTGGAAGCAGTGAACTAAGTACTTATCGAGGTGCATACAAGATATCCATTGCTTGGTTGTCCGCATATGCCACCAAAAATATTGCTGTAGATTCTTCGGGTGAAAAGGCTTTTGCTTCACCATCTTGGGGAAAAATTGCCAACATTGGTGGTCAACAAATTATTCCAAGTTCATTAGAAACTATATCTGTTCCAGCTGGAACATATGACACCATTCGTATTCAATGGAAAACAGGTGGAAAAATAAGTGAAGTTTGGGTTGTAGATGATTTTCCATATCCTATAAAAGCTAGTACATGGACACAAGTTTCTGAAGGAATTGCCCCTCAAGAATATGAATTTCAGCTATTAGACTATAAAGAAAATGTAAATTCAAATCCTTTTACTGGAATTACACCAACCCCTGTAGGTGAAGGAGTAGCTGAAGGATGTACTCAGCATTATGATTTAGTAGATATCAAAAAAACAACAAAAAATCATAAATATATTATTGATTTAAGATACGGGCCACCAGATCCTGCATCTGGATGTGAAATAGAATGGTTTATCAGCTTCAAAAAACCTGCTGATGAAACAGAATTTTTGAATCAAGTTCAATACGATATTTTTGTAGTAGATGATAAACTAACATTGCCTCCTATTAGAACAATAGCTGGAGAGGACGGACGTAATTTCTTATATTCTCAGAGTGGTCAGGTTCATTTCACTACAATTGTAAAAGAAAATGCTGGAACTGCTCACTATGTAATTTGGGTTTACGGATTGGCTCCAGATTTTGTTGTTCCTCCTGGTGAACCAGACTTTCTTCAAATTGATATTCCAATTGATGGAAAGTCAACACCATCATCTACGTGTGGACCAGATCAAACACTAGTAAATGGTGTTTGTATGGATAAAAGACCTGATGTATCAACTTGCGTTTCTGGAACCCATTTAGAAAACGGACAATGTGTACCTGATAAAACAGGAGGAGGCGGAGGATGCCTTATTGCAACTGCAGCGTTTGGTTCTGAGCTAGCACCACAAGTTCAAATGTTAAGAGAACTTCGTGATAATACAGTACTTAGTACAACATCTGGGACTGCATTTATGATTGGATTTAACCAATTCTATTATTCATTCTCTCCAACAATTGCTGACTGGGAACGAGAAAATCCAATATTCCAAGATGCAGTCAAAATCATAATTACCCCATTATTGACATCCCTTTCAATTCTTAATTATGTGGATATAGATTCTGAAGAGGAGATGTTAGGTTATGGAATTAGTTTAATCATCTTGAATCTAGGAATGTATTTTGTAGCACCAGCTATTGTAATATTAAAACTTAAGAAAAGATTTTAGTCGTAGCAAAAATTATGTGATTAAATTGTTTGGTTTGTTTAGTTATCCAAAGCGTAGATTAAGAAAACTTGTAAAGGAAGGAGAATACAAAGAAGCAGTCGAGTTTGGAAAAAGTTTAGAAGAAAAAAATCCTAACGATGCAGATCTTCTTTTCATAATGGGTGGCCTTTTTTATATTTTAAAAGATGCAAAACCTGCACTAAATTATTTTGACAGAGTTTTAGAAATTATTGGAATCGATCAAGAAACACTTCTTCTCAAAGCAAACGTTCATGTTTTTTTGAAGGAATATGATATTGCAATTGAATGCTGCAACAAAGTCATTGAAGTTAATTTTGATAACATGGAAGCTAAGAATCTTTTAGAACGATTACAGAATTATTAAATTAAAAATCTAATTTTTGTCTGGTGAAAGTGTTTTGTCAGGTTTTAACTCATAGACTTTTTCTAACAACCAATCACAATAGTCTGTAACTTTTTCTGTAAATTTACACCAAATATGTAAAGAGTGAGGAAGTATGTCTATTCTACCTTTTTCAAAAAAAACCTTTACTCCTTCTTTCCCTTCGTACATATATGCATCTTCAATTTTTACATCGCCAAAAATTTCTTTTGCTTTTTCTTTAATTATACTACGTTTAATCGGAAAGTTTGTTTTTGTTTGATCAACTACTATGCTGAGATCTTGTGTTCCATAAGAATCAAAATCATTTATTTTTCCACGATGGGGAAAATTTACTATTAATTTAATGTTATATTTTTTACCTACCTCAAAACCTATCTCAGTAGTTTTTGTATATGCAATACCCTCACTTTTTTTTAAAAGAAATCTAATTTGTGGGAGATTTGACTTTAATTCTTTTTGAAGATCTTTGGTAATTGTACTAAAGCTCATGCCAAAAATTACGAAATCTTAGATATATTCATTGATACTTGGTTATTTGGAGAACAAAATCGAGATTGATTTTTGTATATGTAGCATATTTGAAAAACTATGGCATTGCCAATTGATTATGATAATTTACGAGTAGATGAAAGCTCAGAAAGAGCAAGCAGTCTAGAGGATTACAAAGTAACTTGCATTGAATTTATCAAAGACATTTCTGGAGATTATCTTGAATGGGTTGAATACTACAAACTCGCATCTGATGAAGATAAAAAAAGAAGACAAGAAATTGCTGCAGTAATCCCACGAACAAACGAATGGATTGCAAAAGTATCTCAATCAATCAAAGGTATAGATGTTGTAATGAATGATGGTGTACAAAAAATGGCTGAAGCTACTGCAGGAAAACCATTTCAAATTGGTGTGTTTGTAAATAAAAAATCAGAATATACTATGTCAAAACCTGGCATAATAGATGTAAATGTAAAATCTGCCGGACGTGCTGGTACAAAAACCAAGTTAGGATTTCATCAAAAAGAACAACGATTTAGAATTGAAACTACTGGAAAAGCTTTCTTTGATGAATCTAATCTTCCAAATGACGAATTTGATTTAATGGATATTCATTTGAAGCTAAACACAGAACAATGTAAGCAACGAGATGTTGTTTCATTTACTGTAATTATTTCTGAAATGAAAAACGGTCAAGAAATGGATAGACGAGGAGCTAGTACCATTATCCATATCATATGACAATATGGGTAGAATGATCTTGAAGAATACCACTTGGCACGTTTTAACAAAATTGTTGTAAGTTATCAATTTGCCAATATCCGTATGCCTTATTAACCGCCTGAGATTTGTGTATTTAAGGAAAGATGAGGAAAGAAATTCTACTAGGGTTTTTGCTGCTCGTAACAACTACTATAGGTACTATTCCAGTATATTCTCAAACTGGAGTTTCAGATGTAGATAATGATGGCATTCCTGATAATGTAGATGATTGTCCTAATTTACCTGAGGACTATGACGGTGATATCGATGGATGTCCTTCTGAGCATGGGATTTATCATGACTCTGATCAAGACGGAATTCCTGATTCAATAGATCAATGTCCTAATGTTGCTGAAACTTACAATCAATTCGAAGACGAGGATGGTTGTCCTGACTATGGGGGTGGCGCAGGTAAGGGTACGCCCGACTCTGATGGAGATGGAATACCAGACGCAGTTGATTGGTGTCCAAGTCAACCAGAAACTTACAATGGATTTTTAGATCTTGATGGATGTCCTGATGATAACACTTCAAATATTGATA
>BFAR01000026.1 GCA_008974855.1 archaeon MnTg01 | reverse complement strand
TACGTTCAAAATTAGGAAATGTTGCATTTTTCTCACAAAGTGGAACCATGGGAATTAGTATGTTAGAAAGTGCTGATGTGTTTGGTTTATCAAAAATGATCAGTTATGGTAATCGCTCTGATGTTGATGAAGCAGACATGATATGGTATGCTGCAAATGATCCTCAAACAAAAGTAATTGGATTATACGTTGAAGGCTTTGGAGATGGAAGAAAATTCATCAATACTGCCAAAAAAGTAATGAAAGATAACAAGAAACCAATCGTTATTTGGAAGAGTGGAAGAAGTGCTGCAGGTGCAAAACAAGCTGCATCACATACAGGTTCTCTTGGTGGTTCAAATGCAATCATTATGGGTGCATTCAAACAAGCAGGAATTATTTCAGTTGATAGTTATCAAGAACTAGTTGGAGTCTTAAAGGCACTAGCATGGCAACCTCCTGCAAAGGGTAATCGTGTTGCTATGACTAGTAATGGCGCTGGTCCAATGATTGGTGGAATTGATCATTTAGAAAGATTAGGTCTTACAATAGGAAAATTGTCGCCACAACTTCTCAAAAAAATGAAGGCTCATTTTCCACCAACTGTTCCTATTCATAATGGTAATCCAGCAGATGTAGGAGGTGGTGCAACTGCAGATGATTATAGATTTGTAATTCAGCAATTTTATGATGAAAAGAATATTGATATTGCTATGCCATGGTTTGTCTTTCAAGATGATCCACTTGAAGAAACAATTGTTGGTTATCTAGATGATTTCTCAAAGAAAAAGAAGAAACCACTTGTAGTTGGCTGTAATGGTGGTCCATATACTGAAAAAATGATAAAATTGGTTGAGAAACACAATGTTCCAGTTTACCAAGACCTTCGAACTTGGGTTGCAGCTGCATCTGCTTTGGCTCAATGGGGAAAAATTAAAAATTCTAGATAACATTTAAGTTCTGTATAAAATCGAAGATAATTATGTCTCTTATAACAACATCAAAAACTGACGGAATCTGTACTGTCAAAATTAACAGACCTGAAAAACTTAATGCAATGAATATGGATGCTGCAAAAGAACTAACTGAGGTATTTGAAAATCTTGGAAAAGATGATACAGTTAAGGTGATAATTTTAACTGGTGAAGGTGATAAAGCATTTTCAGCAGGTGCAGACATTGAATACATGTCAAAAATATCTGCAGATGAATCTGAAGACTATGCAAAGCTTGGTCAACTTGTAACTGGAACTGTTGAAAACGTTAAACAACCAACTATTGCAGCAATCAATGGATTTGCATTAGGTGGAGGATGTGAACTTGCAATGTCTTGTGACATTAGAATTGCAGCAAACACTGCAAAAATGGGTCAACCAGAAGTTACAATTGGAATTCCACCTGGTTGGGGAGGAACTCAACGATTGATGAGAATTGTAGGGATAGCAAAAGCAAAGGAGATGGTTTTCACTGGAAAGATGATTAAGGCAGAAGAAGCACGAGAAATTGGTTTAGTAAATCAAGTTGTTGAACTTTCAACTTTAATGGACGAAACAATGAAAATGGCTAAAACTATTGCTGGAAACTCGTCAATTGCTGTACGAATGTCAAAAGCCGCAATGAATAAAGGCCGAAATGCTGATTTGGATACTGGTCTCGGCATTGAACTTTTGGCGTGGCGAAATTGCTTTACTCATCCTGATCGAGAAGAACGCATGACATCTTTTGTAAACAAATCAAAAAAATAAGCTCTCCCTAATTTTTCTTCATAATTTGTTGGAATACTATTATGTTTAGTATGAAAAGCTTTTATAATTATTAACAACCCTTTGAATTGAATGGCAACTGAACAAACCGAAAAATTGATCACAGTTACTGCAAAAGCTGCAGAAAAGATCGAAGAATTCATGAAAGATGAAAAAGAACACCCAGAATATCTTAGAGTATATGTTCAAGGTGGTGGATGTTCAGGTCTATCTTATGGAATGGGTTTTGAAACAAAACCCGAAGAAGATGATTCTATCATTGAAGAAAACGGGGTAAAAATACTGATTGACAGTTACAGTCAGGATCATCTAAAGGGAGCAAACGTTGACTATATTGAAAGCCTAATGGGCTCTGGATTTAAGATAAACAATCCTAATGTTAAAAAATCCTGCTCTTGTGGTAGTTCATTTAGCACCGAATAAAATCAAATTTTTTTCAATTTTTGAATTTTTAGAGTGATAACTATAGTTAATCTACAAATTTCTCCTGTCTTTAATAGAATGTGTAATTTTTTTTGAAAAGCACTTATATTCTTGAAAAAAAAATGAAAGCTAGTTGATTATTAAGGAGATAATGTATTGCCTCAATCTGGAATTGTCAAGTATCATGTTAAACTATCCTTCGATGTTGATGGGCTCGTTGAAAGAGCAGATATAATCGGAGCAATCTTTGGCCAAACGGAAGGACTGTTAGGCCCAGAGATGAATCTAAACGAACTACAACGTGTCTCTAAGGTAGGTCGTATTGAAGTAAACACTGCTGCAACTTCTAATACTACAAAAGGTGATGCTTTACTTCCAATGAGTACTGATATTGATACTTGTGCATTGATTGCTGCTGGAATTGAAAGTATTGATAAGGTAGGTCCTTTTGATTGTCATTTTAAATTAGATTCAATTGAAGATGTTAGGGCCTCAAAAAAAGAGGATATTGTTAGACGTGCAAAAGAAATCAAACAAAAATGGTCAACAAAATCAGTCAGTGAAGGCGATTCTATGTTAAAAGATGTACATGAAGGTGATACAGGTAAGCTAACAACTTATGGAAAAGCTAAACTTCCTTGCAGTGATGGGATTTTTGATTCACCATGGATTATCCTAGTAGAAGGAAGAGCCGATATAATTAATCTTCTTAGAGCCGGATATGATAATGCATTGGCAATTGAAGGTGCAAAAATTGATGAATCAATTAAAGAAATTTGTGATAAAAAAGAAAAAGTAGTTGCATTTTTAGATGGTGATAGAGCAGGTGGTTTTATTCTAAAAGAATTAAAATCTCTTGTACATATTGACGTTGAACATAGAGCTTATGAAGGAGTTGAGGTTGAAGAATTAACTCCCCAACAAATTGATGATATTTTAAAGGATACTGCTGCACAAATGAATAAGGAAACCATTGCACCAAAAATGGATGATCCAGATGATAAACCAATTGCAGAACTTGCAAACAAAGTTTATTCTGAACTTAACGAAAGCTTAGAAGCAATAGCCATGGATTCAAATCAAAAGGAAATTTTTAAAGTTCCAATTAGCGAGGTAGTAGACAAACTTTCTACTGAATCTGGAATAAAATACCTTGTTTTAGATGGAATTATCACCCAACGATTACTTGATGGTGCTAAACAAGCAGGAATTGAATGTGTTGTAGGTCATCGCGTGGCTAAACTTGATAACCATGATGGTTTAAAACTCAAAACATTTACAGAACTTGGCATTGCCTAGAATTTATGACAGAACTTAAAGTTCAGCACATACTAACGCTAACCCAATTAATCTCAAAAGGTGCCAGATATAATTACGTACCCATAACTACAGCTTCTCTTGGGAAAAGCATTAAAAAATCCCAACAATCTGCTTCAAAACATCTTTTAGAATTAGAACAGGACGGATTTATTGAACGAATTATCAATGGAAGAAAATCTTCTGTGAGAATTACATCTAGTGGGTATTCTGAACTGATAAAATTATCATCTATACTAAAATCCAGTTTAGATTCATTTCCATCTTTTGTTGAATTGAAAGGTATTCTTGTTAGTGGTATGGGTGAAGGTGCATACTATATGTCACTCAAAGGATATACTAAACAATTCAAATCTAAAATTAACTACATTCCATTTCCTGG
>BFAR01000025.1 GCA_008974855.1 archaeon MnTg01 | reverse complement strand
TCTAGTTAAGAAACGCTAGAGTCGTTATTAATCTTGAGATGAAAAAATTTAATTTTAAATTTTGGTTTCTATTTCGTTATACTTTTCAAGAATCGCATTAAGTACCACGGAAACTGGTACGTTGTTCATTTTTTTCTTTTCTGCAAGAAGTTTTTGATATGCATCAAGTGTAATGTAAACTGGAATAGAACCATTTCCTTCCAACAAACCTCGAACCTTAAACAGTGCAGTCTCCATTCCTCTTTCTGCTGATTTTGCAAACTTTGCCTTATTCATTATAGCTCCTAATAGTCCAAATGGCATTTCATAATCTACTGTCATGGTAACTTTTGTTAGGTTATCTGATAGTGCTTTGAATTCAGTTTTAATTTCCCATTTCTTAAATGGTCCTTCAATCATTTTAGCAGAAATTCTTTCCTCTCGTTCAAATTCTGTTGTTTCACAATCCCATTCTAGTCTTTTTCCACTAAAATCGCCAATAATTCTAAAGGTGGTACCTACACCCATTCCTTCTTTAATGTCCATTGGAATAACTGTCATGCCAATTCCTTTCTCAGTCATTTGATCAGAAACATGTTCTGGTCTTGCAAAATATGTAAAAACTGTATTAACAGGAACTTTAATTTCAATAGATTTACTAATTAAAGTCAATATTTGCTATCTTTGGATATCTGAATTTAAAGCTTTTGTCAATTTCTTACTGGAAATTCTTTTTACAATATATTATCTAAAAATGTCTTAAAGATGAATTGATAAAAAGAAAGCTAATCTTAGTTTTTTTGATTTTATTTTCTAGTCCCATTATTTCTGAGGTTAACGCTCATTCATTGTTTAATTCCGCAGAATCTTTCATTGGAGATTATAGAGTTCAGATCGCTACTTTACCAGAAATTCCAATTACCGGCGATCCCATGCAAATTCTTTTTAAAGTTACAGATGAAGATTTTGAAGAGGTAGATAGATTCACTATGGGTATCAGAATCTTTTATCATGACATTCTACTTGATACAATCCAGCCTCAATCTCATGAAGGAGCTCATTGGGAGATGGACTATGTATTAGATAGACCTGGAAATCATATTTTTAGAGTTGATCTATACGATGCTGGAAAAAATGGAGAAATCATCACTTATACTTTTAACATAAGTACCCAAGATCCATTTGGATATATTTTCATATTTTCTATTGCTGCAGGTTCTATTGGAATTTCAATAGTTCTTGGATATATCTACATTCCAAAAATTCTAAAATCTAGAACTAAATCTTAGTTTGAATCGTAGCCTTTCCTAATCTAAAAGCAAACAAGGTAGTCAATAATACCATTGCAAATAAGAGAATTCCAATTCCTAAATGAATTGCAACTAGAAGAGCGTGTAATTTGAGATCTATTACTAAGGCACCTAGTGTAATTTGAGTGACTACAAAAACTGCACCAAGAGTTCCTGTAAGTTTCAAGTACTTAGTAGAATTTTTTGTAAACCAACAACTCACTGCAGTTGCAATAATTAATGCGCCTGTAGTAGCTGCCACTGCTCTATGAGTCCATTCTATGAGATATTTTTCATTGGGAAAAATGCCGCTAGGACATAAGGGCCAATCTGGACATGTGAGACCTAATCCAGCTGCAGAAACATAGCCACCAATAAACATTAGAGAGTACAGAACTATTAGAGATGTTAATGCTAGATATTTTAAAATCAAAATAATCTCTTGTTTCTAATTTACTTGAACTTTACCTGTCATCCATGGGTGAACCAAACAAAAGTAGTCGTATTCACCTGCATCATCAAAAGTGTGAGAAAATGTTGTACCTGCCATAAACAGACTACTATCAAAGACATCATCTGCTGCACCAGGAGTTCCACTGGTTACTGTGTGAGCTGCAGAATCATCATTACTCCATGTAACAGTTTCACCAATATTTATTGAAACGTCAGCAGGAATGAAGCATTCGTTTGTTTCATCACATCCAGGTGCTGATGAACCGGCAGGGACTGAAATTGTTCCAGAAAATGGTTCCATAATTTCTGGTTCCTCCATAATTTCTGGTTCCTCCATAATTTCTGGTTTAGGCGTTGGAGCCATCATTTGAGTATCAGATGACACATCACCTACAATGATTTTTCCCACCATTCCCTGTGCTCTATGGCCCTGAACAGTACAAATATAATAATAAACTCCTTCCTCTGCTGGAATAAATTCAGATGTATCTGATTCACCTGGTTTTAATGGGCTGCTTGCACTGGCAATATCAGTTCCAGGAATAATTCCAGCCAAGCCTTCTGATTCAGCTGTTACACCAAAGGCATGAAATGCTATTCCATCATTACTAACATTAAAAATAATTTTATCGCCAACTTCTGCATTTATGGTAGGATTGTTATCTGGATCTCCAGGTAATGCGTTAAAAGCTAATGTTCTAAAATCAGAAGACTCTACAAATGACAAAGAAACTGGAATTTCTTGTCCTGTAAAAGTTCCTCCTGCTACAGCTTCAGCTGCACCAATGGATGCTGCTGCAGGTGGTGAAGATATCCAATAATCCCCCATTCCAAAGAAAATTGCGCCACCAGTAATACAGATTCCTAACATGATGGCCATCATCTTTGCTGTTCTTTCAGCACTTGTTATGAAGTTTGGATGCACGGGTTCTATTTCGCTCATTTTAATCACCTAATGGCTATGGTGAGGATTCTTTGCCTCATATGGATAGTAGTACTTTCCACCTAGTCCCCAAGGATCATCCATGTTGGCAGGTTTACCTTTTGCAGAACTATAAATGATATTAACTAAGAATATTGCAGCACCTATACCTAACAACATTGCTCCAATAGTAATGAATTGATTCATTGCAATCCATTCAGGAATTGGGGGATAATCAAAAACTCTTCTAGGCATTCCGTATAGTCCTAGTACATGTTGTGTAAAGAATACCATTACTGCGCCGACAAAGGATAGAACAAAGTGGGCAATGCCCCATTTTTCACTGTACATTCTGCCAGTAATATATGGAAATATGTAATATAGAAATCCAAATGAACCAAATGCGATGGTTCCCATTACAAACAAGTGGAAGTGACCAACCACCCAATAGCTATCATGTGAGATAAAGTCAAGTGGCATTGCACTGTTTACAACTCCTCCTGCGCCAGCTGAGAAGAAGAGTGCAATTCCTCCAATTGCCCACATCATTGGTGTTGCAAATTTGATTCTACCACCCCACATAGTAGCTAAGAAATTAAATACGTGCATTGCAGATGCCGGAACTGCTGCCAATGTTCCAATCATAAAGACAGTTTTTTCTGTAAAGGACATTCCAGTTGCATACATGTGATGAGCCCATGAGGCAAAACTAACAATAGCAAGTAGAACAAATGCAAAGACGCCTGAACTATGACTGAAAATTGGTTTTCGTGAAAACCTTGGAATAATTTCATACAGGAAGCCTATAGCTGGAATAACAAGAACATAGACTTCGGGATGGAATGTAAACCAAAATAGATGTTGATAAGCTATAGGATCTCCTCCCACAGCAGGATCAAAGAATCTAGAAACACCTAGTCTATCAGTAAGCAGCATTAAAAGTGCAGCAGCAAATGTAGGCATAGCTACAAGAATAATTAGAGAAGATGTAAGAAACGACCATGCCAACAGGGGGGCCTTACTTAGTGGCAGGTCAGGATGCTTACATTTTAGAATTGTAACAACGAAATTAATTGCACCTAGAATTGAAGATACACCAAGGATTTTTAGACCAAATATCCACATGTCTGCAGCAGGTCCTGGTGCGCTAATTACTGAATAAGGTGCATATGCATTCCAAGTAAAATCAGCAAAACCCAGCCAAACTAAAGCAAATGCTGGAGGAATCATCCAAAATGCAATGGCGTTTAGTTTGGGATACGCCATGTCTTTGTAGCGTATCATAATTGGTACAAGATAGTTACCAATTCCTGATGCAAATGGCAGAATGAATAGAAATATCAAAGTTGTACCGTGAACCGTAAACATTCTGTTAAAGGTCATAGAATCTGCAATTATTTGAGCACCAGGGAAGAACAATTCAAGTCTAATTGCAAGTGCCAATGCACCACCCATAAAGAGTGCCGACAAAGAAAGTATCATGTAAAGTAGACCAATGTCTGTGTGGTGAGTTGAAAACATTATGTACCAGATAGGGCGAGGCTTTTGAAGTTCTAATACCATATCTTATGCATCGTCCTCTACGTATAATGTTCCACGCATATTATAATGAATTAAACCACAATACTCTCTGCATTGAATAGGAAATTCACCTTCATCAAAAGGAACAAACCATACAATGTTAATTCTACCAGGTACTGCGTCCATTAGTACAACATAATCGTGAATATTAAATGAATGAATTACATCTGTAGATGTAACTTCAAATTTATAGGGGACTCCTTTTTTTACATGAAGTTCTCCAACTTCCTTTGTTCCATCTTCATGCTCAAAAGTCCAAAACCATTGTTGCCCAGTGACTTTGATTACTTTTGCATCTTCTGGAACATGTTCAACTAGTCTTTCAAGATTCCAAGCTTCTGCTCCAACCCATACAAGTAAAGCTACTACAACTCCAATGTAAATCCATTCAGGCCAATGGGAGTGTCCACTCATTCATCTAACGCCCCCGTTCCTTCATATTTTGTGGGAGTTGCTTTTGGATGAGATTCTCTGAATCTCCAAATCAACCAAATTAAAGTTCCAGAAACTACTGCGCCAATAACAAACGCAACAGTCATCATTCTAAAAAATAGATTCCAAATCACAACTCTTCTATCCAGATATTCGCCTGCTTCATCACCTTGCGCTAATGCATATTGAAGACTTGGCATAATTATTAAAATTGACAATACTATGAATAGCCCAATTATATTCCTCATTACCGGATGTTTTGTCGTGACCATATTTTTTATTTAAGGGTTTTGAAGGTTTTCAGATATTAAGATCGAATCTTTCTGCATTCATTACGTTAATTGCAGATAAAGAGAGTTTTCCCTGATGCTCTTTAAAGACAGTAAGTGACCCATTTTCAATAATTAATTCAAACATTGAATTTGCATTTGCTTCCATTATTGTTGATATCATTGCTTTAATTGGATCCATGTGTGTTACAAGCAAAATATTTTTGTTTTCATGTTCTTTTATAACATAATCAATCATAGAAAGAACTCTATTTTTGACTTGGGTAAAAGTTTCAACTCCATTGTGTGCAATTTCAAGTTCACCATCATAAAATTTCAAAAATACATTTCCATGTTTTTCAAAAATTGCATCATATGGCATGCCTGTAAACTTTCCCATATCAAGTTCAATTAATCGTTCATCAATTTTGTAATCTATAGAATTATGTTTTGCAACAATTTCTGCAGTTTTTTCAGCTCGCTCAATTGGACTCGAATAAATTGCTGAAATATTAAATGGTTTAAGAAACTTTCCTATCTTTTCTGCTTGATCTATTCCAACTTCAGTTAAAGGAACTCCAGGTGTTCTTCCTGCCAGAAGACGTTTGGTGTTATTAATTGCTTGTCCATGTCGCAAGAAAATTATGAATCTCAATTCGTTTTCAATTTTCAAATAGAGATAATAATAACATTGTCAGACATCTATTAATGAAAATTGGAATTATTGGTGGGACCGGAGGAATGGGAAAAGGATTTGCTCTTCGTTGGAGTATTAATCATGATATACTAGTTGGTTCAAGAGATGCACAAAGGGCGGTTCAGTCTGCAGAAGAATATACTAAAATGGCAAAAGAGGCCTTTGGAGAAATAAAAGGTACTATTTCGGGTAACGACAATGTTTCAATTTCTAAAGAAAGTGATGTTCTTGTCTTGTCAATCCCATACGAGAACATAGAATCAACTTGTTCTCAAATTTTGCCTATGATTAAGGATAGTTGTGTAGTTATTTCACCTATTGTTCCAATGACTAAGACAGATTTAGGATTTGAATTTATTCCACTAATAGAAAACAAACCTTTCTCATACCAATTGGTGTCAAAACATATGAAAGATAAATCAAAACTTGTATCTGCTTTTCACGTAATCTCAGAAAAAAAACTTGTAAACCCAAAATTGACATTAGATTATGACATCTTTGTATGTGGTGATGATCAAAATTCGGTAGATGTAGTTAATGGTTTAATTAATGAGATCAAAGGATTACGGCCAATTTATTTGGGTCCTGGTTCACTATCTTATTTTGCTGAAATTTCTACTCCATTGTTGCTCAATGCAATGATAAAAAATAAAATTAAAAATCCTGGAATTAAAATAGTTTAATCTAAATTTTAACATAGATCATGAGTTCCGAAGTTCATCGTCGCGGAAGAAATTGGTTTACTGCAATGGGAGTATTGTTCATTGTCATGGCATTAATTGCTATTACACGAGATCTTCTCATCTGGGGACCAGAATTTGTACTAGATTTTTTCTTAAATGGTGAGATAACAAATGAAAAAATTTCTGCAGGAATGCTTGTGTTTGGTGGTATAATGATAATTTTGGGATTTAGGAAAAAAATGGATGCTGAATAATTTATTTTTGTCTACTGGCTAACAAATTCTTCAATCTTGTCTAATGCCGAATCAAGGGTCTTTATGTCAGGAAGGAAAACTAATCTAAAATGTCCACTACCATATTGAGTTCCAAAGCCGGAACCATGTACAGTCAATACTCCCTTGGAGTTTAACAAATTAATCACAAAATCCTTGTCAGTATCAAATTTGCTTTGCTCAATTTTTGGAAAAGCGTAAAAAGCACCTCTTGGATTAGAACAAGAAAGTCCTGGCATTGAATTTAGTCTTTTAATGGCTAGATCTCTTCTGATTTTTAGTTCCGAAACAAATTTTGAAATATAATCTTGTGGGCCTTGTAATGATTCTAAGGCCGCATGTTGGACAGGTAAATTCGTCGATATTCTAACTCTAGCAAGTTTAGGTAAATTTTCCCTCAATGGTTCTAGTTCTGGTGAATTGTTAAAAGCAATATAACCAAGGCGCCAACCAGTCATCAAATTAACTTTTGAGAATCCATTTAGTAGAATTACAGGAGAGTTTCCTGCCACTTTACCGATTCCTACAAATTTTTCATCAAATACAATTTGATCATAAATTTCGTCACAAATAATGTAAAGATTGTTTTCATTTGCAACATCAACTAAATCCTTTAAAGCTTTTTCATTAAATACAACTCCAGTTGGATTATTAGGACTGATTAGACAAATTGCAATAGTTTTTGAAGTAATTTTTGAACGAATATCATCAATATCAGGTGTTGAATTATTCATATCAACCTCAAACTCTACAGGAACACCACCACGCAGTCTTACGTATGACGCATAAGGAGGATAGTATGGTCCTGGAAGTAAAACTTCATCTCTCTCTTCAACAATTGAGGACATTACCATGTCTAGTCCTTCAGAAATTCCATTCGTTACTAGTATATCATCTGCTGATACGGAAAGACCTTTGTTGTGTTCTTTTTGTGCTATTGCTTCTCTAAGCTCTGGTAATCCTTCAGAAGGAGCATAATAATTTTCACCATTTTGAATTGCTTTAATCAGCGCTTCTTTTACATTATCAGGTGGCTGAAAACCATATTTTACAGGATCTCCTATGTTTAGATACTGTATTTTTTTTCCTTGTTGTTCTAATTTAGTTGCTTCAGAGACAATATCACGTATTGCATATTCAACACCTGCAATTTTTTTTGAAACTTTCATGTATCTAGACAGATATTTAGACCTGTTAAATTCTTCTTTTTTTGGACTCGTTGCACAGTCTGGACAGTGCGGGCGGCTTCGGACCGCCAGGTCGAGGGATCGAAGCCCTCCGAGCCCTTTCAATTAACTATAATAGACAAACGAGTAATTGAAACTACATGAGTCCAGGCATAGGTTTGATGAAACGAAGACTAGAAAAAGAAAAAGATTCCATTGCGTTGGCAATTTCAGGAATTATTAAAAATTACAAGATATCTGAAGATAAAATTACTACTCTAGAAACAAAATATGATGAAAATGCAGGGGATTGGTACGTGGCATTAGGATGGGGTGACAAAAAAGCCATAGTAAAAATGGACTCTGTTCAGGGAACAATCACTGAAATTAAAGAAATCTAATTATACTTTTTAGTTGTATTAAAGCAAAAGTTATGAATATTTTAAAAAAAATAAAATGTTCAATGTCATTAACCTAATAAACTCGATAATACTCAATTGATTCGATGTCAATAAAAATTCCAATAAATATTCCAATTATTGGAGATGAGGAAATTAAGTCGGTTACATTTGCTTTAAAGACTGGTTCATTAACTTCATCAGATAATCTAGGGGGCAAATTTGTTCAAGAATTTGAAAAACTTGCTGCTCAGTATGTTAAATCAAAATACGCAATTGCAGTTAATTCTGGCACTTCTGCTTTACAAGCGGCTCTTTTAGCTCTAAATATTAAGAAGGGAGATGAAGTTCTGTTACCGTCTTTTACTTTTGTAGCAACTGCCAATGCAATAGTTTCAACTGGCGCAAAACCAGTTTTTATAGATATTTCTAAAAATAACTATACTATTGATCCTTTAGACCTTCAAAAAAAGATAACAAAAAGAACCAAGGTGATAATCCCGGTTCATCTCTATGGTCATGTATCATACATAGAGGAAATTATTGAAATTGCAAGGAAAAATAATCTAAAAATAATTGAAGATGCTGCCCAATCTCTAGGTTCAACATTTAAAGGAAAACATACAGGAACATTTTCAGATATAGGATGTTATAGTCTTTATCCTGCAAAAGTAATAACTGCAGGGGAAGGAGGATTCCTTGTTACTAATGATAAAAAAATACGAGAAAAATTGTTAATGATAAGAAATCATGGCATGATAAAAGGATATGATACAACAGTTTTTGGATTGAATCTAAGAATGCCTGAGATTAGTGCAGCAATTGCAAAGGAACAGATTAAAAAGCTGCCAAAATTTTTATATAAACGAAAGAAAAACGCTAAAAAATTAACTGATTTAATTTCTAATTTCGATTTAGAAATTCCATTTGAGAGAAAATATGAAAAAAGAAATGGGTATTTGTACACAATCTCAACAAAAAATAGAGATAAAATTATGAAAAAACTAAATGCAAATGGAATAGGAGCAGCTGTTTATTATGGCATACCTGTACATAAGACACCATATTACAAATTAAGAACCAAACTAAAGGAAACTGAATGGGCTTCTTCACATGTTCTATCATTACCAATACAACCATTGGTAAGAGAAATAGATCTTGTTCATATGGCAAATATTATAGAAAAAGAGACCAGATAACCCATTTTTTGAAAGATTTCTAAAATGAATTAAATAAAAAGATATTACTATTATGAGTATAATAAATTTAATTTAGAGATTTTATTCTATTTCTATACATGACAAAAGCTATTGTTATAGGAGGCTCCAGAGGAATTGGTAAGGCTATTTCTAATTCTTTAAGTTCTATTGGGTTTGATGTGATTGCCACATCAAAAAAAGAATTGGATACATCAGATCTCAATAATGTTAAGGAATTTGTTCAAAATCACAATGAAACAGATGTTTTAGTTTTGAATACTGGCGGTCCACCTGCAAAAGAATTTTTTTCAGTTACACAAGAAGATTGGTTAAAATATCATAATCAACTTTTTTTAGGATTTTGTATGATTTTACAAAAAATTAAGATAAATGATGGAGGATATATTTTTCTTATATCTTCAAGTGTAATTAAAGAACCTAATCCAAAATTAGTCATTTCAAGTGCATATCGTTCTGCTTTTGCAAGTGTATTTAAAATCCTAAGCAAATCCTATGCTGAGAAAAATATTAGCTGTATCAATATAGCACCTGGACCAATAAACACTGATAGAACAAGAGAGCTTATTGATAACATAGAAGAATACAAAAAAACACTTCCAATGAAAAGACTTGGAGAACCAAATGAAATTGGAAATTTTGTAAAATCTATAGTTGAAAATAAAATAAAGTATCTATCAGGCGTAGTGATTAATTTTGATGGTGCTGCATCAAGTTTTGTATACTAAAATTAATTTTTCTTAAATTCAACGTTAGGAGCTTCTGGTTGATTAGGAATAATAATTAATCCACCATCAGTTAATTGTTTAACTAGTTGCATTACTTCTTTTTCAACTTGATTTCTTTGCAAACCAGTTTGTTGAGCAAAAATTTCTACAAGTTCAGTAATCTTTCGGTTTCCATTACATGATTTCCAAAATTCTACAATTGCTTCATTTACCATAAATCCCTGATCATGTTCATTAGCTAATACTATAGAACCGTCTTCTTGTTTTACTAACTTTCCAACTCCTTGTGGAAGAGCAGTTTCATAATCAATAGGCGCAGGAGTTGACATGCCTGCTCCCATATTTTTTAGTGTGGCTTTAGCTTCATCAGACATTTTATCCATTGACCAAGGAGGATCCCAAACGATATCGACTTTAACATTATTTACACCAGGAACTTTTTTAGCATATCTTGTAACATCTTGTACAAGAGTTTCATGTAATGGACAGCCTTGAGTAGTCATAGTCATTTTGATATTTACATCGTCATTATCAGCTACATCGATTCCATAGATTAATCCCATATCCACAATATTGAGTGGAACCTCTGGATCCATACATTGTTTTAGTGAATCTCTAATTGCTTCAGATGTAACATTGCTCATGATGATAGAAACTAACAAAAAAACAATAAAAACTTTCTATTAATTAGCTTCAAATAATTTTTTGATAGATTCTTCATAGGGGGCTCTAGCCACGCCTTTTTCTGTTATTATGCCTGAAATTAATTCTGGAGTAGTCATATCAAACGCTGGATTAATTACATTAATTCCTTCGGGGGCGGTTTTTTTATCACCAATCCCGGTTACTTCGCTACCATTTCGATGTTCAATTACTACATCCTCAGGATTACTTTTCATATCAAATGTTGAAAGAGGAGATGCTACATAAAATGGAATTCCATGTTGTTTTGCAATTAATGCAATTTGATAGGTACCAATTTTATTAAATACATGACCAGTACGTAATACTCTATCTGCTCCTACTATTATCTTATTTACTAATCCTTTAGCCATGGTATAACCAACTGCAGTATCTGGAATCAAACTAACATCTATTCCATCATGTTTTAATTCAAAAGCTGTTAGCCGTGAACCCTGTTGAACTGGTCTTGTTTCTGTAGCAATGACTTTGATGTTTTTTCCGCTATCTTTTGTTGCACGAATAACACCCAAGGCTGTACCGTAAGCTACTGTTGCCAAAGCTCCTGCATTACAATGAGTCATTATAGTATCATTGTCGTTAAATAGTTCTGAACCATGTTTTCCCATAGCCATATTGATTTGAACATCATCTTCTGCCATCTTCTTGGCAGTTTGTACCACTGATTCTTTAATTTCTGTTACAGTAGTTCCGGTATTTGCAACCTTCATGATTGCTTCTAATCCCCATTTCAAGTTTACAGCTGTTGGTCTAGTTTCAAAAAGGATTTTTTTTGCGATTTCAAGTTCTCGTATGAGTTCTTCTTTGGTAGTGACAGAACTTTGTAATGCAGCCAGAGCCAAACCAAAAGCACCAGATACTCCAATTGCAGGAGCTCCACGAACAACCATAGTCTTTATTGCATTTGCAACTTGATTGTAGTCTGTAAATTCAACAAAAATTAATTCATTTGGTAATTTTGTTTGGTCAATCATAATGAGTTTGTTATCTTTCCATTCAATGGTTTTTAGAGATGAATGAATGGCAGTATTTTCTTTTGTCAATAGTGATACTATCGAATCTGCACTATATTTAAAATGAATCTGGATTTTTTGTGAAGTGTTATATTGATAATGAAAAATCATGAAAAATACTTGCTTGATATTGAAACCTTAAACAAATATGATATGAAGAAAATGTACGCCATTTATGATAGTTGGCCTGAAATTGCTAAAAATGCTTATAATGCAGATTTAGAGCCTGTAGAATTCAAAAATATCGAACACATTGTATTTGCAGGAATGGGTGGTTCTGGTGCATTAGGTGACATTTTTTCATCAATCCTATCAAAAACAAATGTACACATTACTCTCGTAAAGGGATATCTTTTGCCAAAAACTGTTGATACTAATACTGTTGTTATTCCCGTGAGTGTGTCTGGAGACACTGTAGAAACCTTAACTGTTCTTGAATCTGCAAAAAAATTGGATTGTAAAATTTTTTCATTTTCATCTGGAGGTAAGATTGAAGATTATTGTTTTAAAAATAATATTAACTATAGAAAAATACAACAGCACCTTTCACCAAGAGCATCCTTTACAGAATTTTTGTATTCAATGTTAAAGGTATTAGAACCCATGTTACCTATTGAAAAACAAGATATCAACGAATCAATCAATCAACTTGAAATTATTTGTAAAAATATTTCTTCGGAAAATCTAACAGATGATAATTCATCATTGAAGTTAGCCGAATGGATAAAAGGAATTCCAATGATTTACTATCCTTGGGGATTACAAGCTGCTGCAATTAGATTCAAAAATTCGCTTCAAGAAAATGCAAAAATACATGCCATATCGGAGGAAGTACTTGAGGCATCTCATAATGGAATTATTTCATGGGAAAAACCTTCAATTGTTCAACCAATTTTGTTACGAGGAGAAGATGATTACACAAAAACAAAAGAAAGATGGGAAATTTTGAAGGAGTATTTTAAAGAAAATAATATAGACTATAGAGAAATAAATTCAATTAAAGGAAATATTTTATCGAAATTAATTAATATGATTTATCTTCTTGATTACGCTTCCATTTATCATGCAGTTTTAAATAAAATTGATCCCACCCCAATTTCATCAATTGATTTTATTAAAAAGAAATTGTAAATGACATATTTTGTTAACCAGATTTAATAGAATCAGAAATATAAGGAAAAATGAAAAAGAATTTAGAAAATGAGCTTTGTTTTATGGATGACTGGATTACCATGTTCAGGAAAAACTTCAATAGCACGTAAACTTCAGGAAATTGTTCCCAATTTAGCAGTTTTAGATGGGGATGAGCTCCGTGAATGGTTATCTCCAAAGGACTTTTCTCGTGAAGGTAGAAATGAACATAATAGGAAAGTTGCTCATTTGGCAAAGCTTCTTTTGAAACATAATGTTCCAGTAAGTGTTTCTTTGATTAGTCCTTATTTTGAAAATAGAAAATCAGCTCGTGAAATAATAG
>BFAR01000024.1 GCA_008974855.1 archaeon MnTg01 | reverse complement strand
GCGAATCTGGAACTTGTTTAGCCATCATATCAATTTCCTTCTTGACTTCATCCCATGGTCTTTCTGAATATTCTTTTGATCTATACATATCACAAAAAGAACATTCGTTAAATGAGCATCCAAGAGTAACTTGAAAGATTAGAGATTTGGCTTCAGATGGAGGTCTATACATTGGATAGTCATAATTTAACATCATAAAGTTCCTAAGATCAAATGTAATTTATCATTTTAGTGTGTATGCTTTTTGAAATACCTTATAGTATACACAAAAAATCTTAGTCATATGGCAAATGATCCTAATTCAAAACGACTTTTGTGGTTTTTATTTGCTGGTTCAAGGGGGGGTTTGAATAGATTAAAAATTGTATCGATCTTAAAAGAAAAACCACTTAATGCTAATCAACTTGCAAAAGAATTAGGCTTAGATTATAAAGCAATACGGCATCACATTAAAGTTCTTGAAAAAAATAACATCATTACCAAGGTTGGAGAAAAATACGGCGTGACTTATTTCATTTCAACATTTTTAGAAGTAAACATGGAGTCTTTTGATGAAATTGTACAAAAATTGGAAAAAAGTAAATAAGTATAGTGGGAGTGCTGACATCTAATTGGAACCGACAAGTGCTATTTTATCAATTTTTTCAATCGCAAATATGATCGTGCTTGGAATTTTGATGGTTTGTTTTGGGAAGATGTATTCAAAAACCAAAGCACAACTACCTCTTGGAATGATTATTTTTGCAGGTATGTTGTTTTTGCATAATACAATTGGTGCATTTGCATATTTTTCAATGGAACATCTATTTTCTGCTGAAGTATTCCCATACATGTTAGGTGTTACTATAGCAGAACTAGCTGGCATATTGATTCTATTGAAAATCACTTTAGAGTAATTTAGGTAAAGAAAAATAGTTGAGATATAAGAAAAGTTTTTAGTTTTTATTTTAATGTTAGGAATGGGCAAGAAATATTTTTGAAAATTTTATGTATCAGATCCTTATGTTCTGCCTCTTCAGCTTCATCAAGACTATGAGAATCTACAATTATTAGATCTACTTTATTTGATTCCATATATGATATGAGATCTTCAGCAAATGATTCAGTAGATAAAACCTTTGATTCTACTGATAACTTTTCCTTTTTCGCCAGTTCTTCAAGATGTCCAAGGGTAACTTGAGCTTCACGCAATTCTATTTCATGCTGTTTTTTCTCGCCCTTTGTTTCAAAAAAACCAAACTTTGGGGGTGGTTTTATAATATATTTGATAAAAGTTATTTCTGAGCCAAATTTTTTAGCAATTTCAAATGCAGTCTCATACGTATGCTCAGTATGTTCTTTCGTAATAAACACAACAAGAATTTTTTTGAACAACTAGAACTATCATAAAACTATATTATATTTTAAGATTTGAATTCGTTCTATTTAATTCTAGTATTTTTATTTAGGCCCAATATCCTTACAACTAATGGGAATGAAGAAATGATTGATGATTTTTTAAATAATATTCAAATAATGACTCCGGCTTTAATTTTGACACTAGGTTTAGCTGTTGGTCTTCAACATGCATTTGAACCAGATCATATCTCAGCAGTAACTACACAAATTTCAAAAGGAAAGTACAAAACTCAAGCAGTAAAACAACTTCTCAAAGAAGGCGCTTTCAAATCATCTATTCTTGGAGCACTTTGGGGAGCAGGTCATACAACAACATTGGTTATCATTGGTTTACTTTTGTTTCTTTTTTCAATCAACATACCATCTAACATTTTCTTGGGGTTTGAATTTATTGTTGGAATCATGTTAGTTATTCTTGCTTTAACTACATTTTCAAACAAAAAACTATTCAAATTGAAACATACACATCCCCATCTTCATCCAAATGGAACGCTTCACATTCATCCTCACAATCATGATAGCGAACACAAACACACACACAAATCTTACATCATTGGATGTATTCATGGCCTTGCTGGAAGTGGAAGTTTGGTGGTTCTTATGGCAAGCACGCTTGGGGATGTTGAAACAGTTTTAAGCTTTATTCTCATCTTTGGTATTGGTTCAGTAATAGGCATGATAATTATTAGCAGCTTAATTGGTTTACCATTTACGTTAACAAATAAATTTGGAACTGTTAGTAAAACACTGCGGTATATTGCATGTACTGCAAGTTTACTAATAGGTGCAAACATACTTTATGATATTGGCATAGCCAAAAACCTTTTTGGCATCTAAATTAAGATCTTTATACATATGACAATTAGTG
The DNA here is from genome assembly GCA_008974855.1 of archaeon MnTg01. Lineage (GTDB taxonomy): Archaea > Thermoproteota > Nitrososphaeria > Nitrososphaerales > Nitrosopumilaceae > CSP1-1. The sequence continues at coordinate 707 of BFAR01000024.1, read as the reverse complement.
TTTATGTAGATGGAGCAGGTGGAGATGACTCAGGTTATGGGTATTACGTAAAAGAAAGCGGTGAATCATTTTATGAAAAAAAATCAGCAATTACAAATAATCAAGCTGAGTATCTTGCAATAATTGCAGCACTCAAAAAATATGTAGAATCAAATGATGAAGTTATTATTTACAGCGATTCAAAAAATACAGTAAATCAACTAAATCATGAATATGCAATAAATAGTGAACACCTAAAGGATCTTGCAAGAGAAGCATGGCCAATTATCACTAAATTCTCTAATCTAAAAATTAAATGGGTTCCAAGAAAAGAAAATCTTGCTGGAAAAATGCTTGGAAGTTAGATTTTTTCTTGAAATTCAACTAAGGCAAAATTAAATTTTGAAAACTTTATTATGTAAAATCATATGATCAAAACTCGATAAAAATGTCTGAATCAGATTTTCTTTCTCCAAAATCTATTGCTATTATTGGTGCTTCTGATAAAAGAGGAAGTGTTGGAAGAACGATTACATCAAATATTATGAATGGATTCAAAGGTACAGTTTTTCCAATTAGTCCATCAAGAACCACCGTCTTCTACAAAAAAGCCTACAAATCTGTTCTTGATGTTCCAAAACCAATTGATCTTGCTGTAATTGTTATAAAAAACACTATAGTTCCTGATGTTTTAGAAGAGTGTGGCAAGAAAAAAATTAAAGGCGCAA
>BFAR01000023.1 GCA_008974855.1 archaeon MnTg01 | reverse complement strand
AAAATGAATCGTTAAAAAAGATTTTAGTTTTAGGTAGTGGGGCAATAAAAATCGGAGAAGCCGGCGAAAGTCGCTAAAACGACCGTCAATTTGACTACTCCGGAAGCCAATGCCTCAAAGCAATTCACGAAGATGGACTGAAAAGTATTCTTATCAATCCAAACATTGCTACAATTCAAACTGATACTAGATTTGCAGACAAAGTGTACTTGTTACCAGTCACTACAAAGTATGTAGAGACAATCATTGAATCAGAACGACCTGATGGAATAATGTTGGGATTTGGTGGTCAAACTGCTCTTAACTGTGGAGTAAAACTTGACGAACTTGGAATTCTAAAAAAATATGGAACAAAGGTACTTGGAACTCAAATTCTAGGTATAATTGCAGCAGAGGATCGACAGAAGTTTAAAGATTCTATGGATGAGTGTGATGTTCCAGTTCTCAAAAGTAAGACGGTGAAAACCTTTGATGAGGCAAAAAAAGTTGCAAAGGAACTTGGATATCCAGTAATTATCCGAGTAGCCTATACTCTAGGAGGTAAAGGGGGCGGGGTAGCACATAACGAAATAGAGCTTCATGAAATTGTAGGACGAGGACTAAATGCAAGTATGGTAGGTCAAATCCTCATTGAAGAGTATGTTGGAGACTGGAAGCAAATTGAATATGAAGTAATTCAAGACTATGGAGGAAATAACGTCATCGTATGTAATATGGAAAATATTCTGGCAATGAGAGTTCATACTGGAGATAATATTGTAGTCGCACCTTCTCAAACAATCGATAATCATGAATACCATCTTTTAAGATCAGCTAGTTTGCGTGCAACAAAACATGTGGGTATTGTTGGTGAATGTAATATACAATTTGCACTAGATCCAGAGTCTGACAAATATGCTGCAATTGAGATAAATCCTAGACTATCTCGTTCTTCAGCTCTTGCTAGTAAAGCAACTGGCTATCCACTTGCATACATGTCTGCAAAAATTAGTTTAGGGTATTCTCTTTCTGAGCTTGTAAACCAAATTACAAAAGCAACTACTGCATGTTTTGAGCCTTCTCTTGATTATATTGTGTGCAAACACCCACGTTGGGATTTTGAAAAATTTGAACTTGTTAATCGTAAACTTGGGCCTACCATGAAATCTGTAGGTGAAGTTATGGCAATTGGAAGAACATTTGAAGAATCATTTCAAAAATCTATTCGAATGTTGGATATAGGAAAAGACGGATTAGTTTTGAATCGTCTTAATGAAAAAACATTTGATGATGAAGATCTTGAAAATCATCTTTTAAAGCCAGATGATTATATTTTGTATCATGTAGCGGCAGCGTTAAAAAAAGGAATGTCAGTTGAAAAAATTTACAAACTTTCTGCAATTGATCCTTGGTTCATTGAAAAAATAAAAAACATTGTAGACACTGAAAAAAAACTTGTAGACTCCCAGTTAGACTATGATTTGTTGTATACGGCAAAGAAGCTTGGTTTTTCTGATAAGCAAATTGGCAGAGCTGTAAAAAAAGATGAATTTGAGGTTAGGGAAATAAGAAAAACAAAGGGAATCTTACCGGTAGTAAAACAAATTGATACATTAGCAGCTGAATGGCCTGCTAAAACAAACTATCTCTATTTTACTTATGGAGGCAATAAACATGATTTGGAAATTGCTGAAAAAGATAGGGGAATTGTAGTCATAGGTGCAGGCCCCTATAGAATTGGAAGTAGTGTGGAATTTGATTGGGGCACTGTCAATATGGTATGGGGATTACAAGAAAATGGTGAAAAAAACATAGTTGTAGTAAACTGTAATCCAGAAACTGTATCTACTGACTATGATATTTGTGAGCGACTTTATTTTGAAGAACTTACACTTGAGAGAATTCTTGATATTAATGAATTTGAAAATGCAAAGGGCATGGTTACCTGTGTAGGTGGCCAAACTGCAAACAATCTTACACCAGAAATTATTAAACACGGAATTAAGATCTTTGGGACATCTGCTGTTGATGTAGACCGAGCTGAAAATCGTTCAAAATTTAGTCATGAGTTAGACCTACTTCACATAAAGCAACCAAAATGGCAAGAATTTTCAAACATCACTGAAGCAAAAAACTTTGCAATTGAAGTTAGTTATCCTGTAATAGTACGACCTTCTTACGTTTTGAGTGGCGCAGCAATGAAAGTAGTTTGGTCACAAGAAGAATTAAAAAAATATGTTGGTGAAGCAACTACATTATCTCCGGATCATCCAGTCGTAATTTCAAAATTTATGTTAAATTCGCTTGAAGTTGACGTTGATGGTATATCTGATGGAAAAAATGTCGTGATTGGCGCAATAGTCGAACACATAGAAAGTGCAGGTGTTCATTCAGGTGATGCAATGATGTGCATTCCTCCTTGGCGTTTAAATAATAAAATCATCGAAACAATTACCGATTATACTGAACAGATTGGAAAAACATTTAACATTAAAGGACCATTTAACTTACAATTTTTGATTAATTCCAGTCAAGTTTATGTAATAGAGCTAAACATTCGTGCATCTCGTTCAATGCCATTTGTTTCTAAACTGGTTCAAATAAATCTAATTAGCTTAGCATCTAAAGCAGTTCTTGGTAAACCACTACCAAAAATTCCAAAAGATCACTGGAAAAAAATCAATAATTATGGAATTAAGGTTCCACAATTTTCGTTTATGCAACTTGAAGGTGCGGATATTATGTTAGGTGTAGAAATGCAATCAACTGGTGAGGCTGCATGTTTTGGTGAGAGCTTTTATGATGCATTATCAAAAGCTCTAATTTCTGTAGGGTACAATTTACCTGAAGAGGGTACTGTCCTCATTACCATTGGTGGTGAAGAAAATAAAGAAAAACTTCTTCAAACTGCTGCATCGCTCAAGGATCTTGGCTATAACATTATGGCTACCGAACATACTGCTGAGTTCTTATCTGAAAAGATTGGAGACGTAGGTATAGTCTATAAAATTAGTGAACCTGATAGAAAACCCAACATTGCAGATTTATTGTTTGAAAGAAAAATTGATTTTATAATTAATATCCCAAGTACATCAACGCTCGAAAAATATGTTGGAATGCTTTATGATGAATATCAGATTCGAAGAAAATCCTTAGAGATGGGCATTCCAGTTCTTACTACCCCAGAAATCGCTGAATCATTTGTAAAAACACTTGCATGGTTACAAGAAAATGAACCTACTACAAACCCATTAGAACCTTACAAATCAATTGACTAAAGAACTTGATTAATTATTGATTCATCCCCAATTATTGTACCATCTAAAGTCACAATTTTTACTGATGAATATTTTTTTATTTTTTCTAAAATCGGAGAAATTGATTTTTTATAAAACTTTTTTTGAGTTGCGTAGAAATATCTGTTAAAAGATGGAACAATAATAATTTCCAATTCTCCTGAAACTGATGGAAATATCTGGTGTTTTTCAGTTTTAATTGATACCCACACTCTTTGTCCATTGAGAACTGAACCTTCTTGGAAAAATACAGGGTGTACATGACCCATGATAATTTTATCCACATGTGAGAAATTTTCAGATGGAATAGTGTGACCATGAGTGAGCAAAATATTTTCAAGTACCATTCCTACTGAGCTACCAAGCGAAATCCCATCTGGCACAAGTTTTTGAATATTTGCATCATGATTTCCTGGAATCAAAACAGTATCAACCCTATCTTTCATTTTTTTTAAAAATTTTGGGACATCATTCCACTCTGATTTGGAAATTGATTTAATACTTGATTTTATATCACCTAAAAGAATCAAGGAGTCTGCCTTTGTTGAATCTATTATTGATTCTATTTCATTAATTGTTTCATCTGTAGTTGTATTTTTTCCAAGAAAAATATCGTTAGAAACTAATTTACTTTCAAAACCAATGTGTAAATCAGAAATTATTACACTTCGACTGCTACCTTGCAAAAGTAGTGCTGGTTGAGAAGGAACTATTACTGTTTTTACCACCAAAAATATAGTGTACCTTTTGAATTAAATCCTTGTGACAAATGATCTAGGTAAAATTGAAATTGTTATTTCTGAAAAACGCATTAAACTACACATTTTTGAGCCTAGTCATAGAAAAATCTGGACTGTTGTAGGAAAAGAAAAAGAATATTGGATTGAACCTGAACTAAACTTTTGTTCATGTGAGAGCTTTTACTTTAACTCAATTACAGGAAAAAATGATTGCTATCATCTACAATCATTTGCTCTAGCTCAAAAAGAAAACAAGGTAGAGCAAATAAAATTCTCAGATGATGAATTTTCTGATTTTATTTCTGGACTCGTTTCTGATTTGTAATTTTTTTCAAAGAGGGATCGTAAATAAATCGTCTTTTGATACTCCTTCCCATAAACCCGTCATGCCTTCTGGTTCAACTTGTTTAATTTTGGTTATTTTTTGAATTTTAATATGATCTGGATTGGGAGGCATCCACAACATAGCCATATAGTCTCCTTCCTTACCAACTTTGTTGGGCAAAGCTAGAATAATTTTTTCTTTATCAATCCCATTTGCAACAAGTATATCAATTGATTTTTGTTGTAAATCCATTTTTCCATGCAAAAACAGATACACGTCTTTTTCTTTATCGATTTCAACCATGGTTCTTGCTATTCATTAACCTAAATCAACGTTTCCAAAAAAACAGAAAATCTTTCTAAAAAGGGTTAAATTAGTAAAAGAAAAATGCAAATTGTGAAGATTGTCTCTGTAGGCAGCAGAGTTTTTGTAACAAGCTCTCAACTAGCTGGAATTCAAGGAATAATCGTAGAAGGTCCTGATAAAGCCCTTGACGAAATAAAAAAACTAACCGACGATTCTGATGTAGGATTGGTTTTAGTTAGTGATGACATTTCAGATCCAATTAATGATGAACTAACTTCATTACGAGCAAAAAAAGACACTCTAGTTTTTTCATTACCTGCTCCAGGAAGTGAAAAATCTGAAGTTGATTATAGGGCAATGCTTAAAAAAATATTAGGAGTTTAAATTCCTAAATTCTTTCAAATTCAGTTTCACTTTGAAATTGCATCGAAGACTTTTGTGCATCACTCCTAGCTTTCTTTCGTAAATAGATGGATATGATGACAATCTCTCCTGATAGAATTACAGATACTAATGATAGCATCAAAAACTTGATGTCAGAGCTGATAAATTCTACAAAAAATAGAACTGCTGCAAATACTGTGATAATGACGCCTTGTAATATTGTCATTACGTGAAAAGATCTTCCAAAATCTCTGGTTTTTTCTTTATTTGTGATTTGAGTGAATTCTCTTTTGTCAAACTCTATTCTTTCAAGTTTTTTATAGTCCTCAAATTTTTTTAGCAGTTTAATTTCTTCATTATCTGAAGTAAGATCGTATCTTTCATTATCAAAACTATCATTATCCCATCTTGACATGTATTTTGTTTAGTAATTGGAATAATAGATGAATCGATGTTCAGAATGACCAATATGTCACGAAAAAATAAACAATTTCTCAAAATTCTTTAATGTACTTATACTCTCCACTCATGAAATTTGACATGA
>BFAR01000022.1 GCA_008974855.1 archaeon MnTg01 | reverse complement strand
CATTAGTTGTCGAATAGCTTTGTCATCTGCATTAATGTCAATAATTCTTCGGTGCATTCTCATTTCCCATTTTTCATATGTTTCAGTTCCGCTTCCACAGGGAGATTTTCTTGTTGCAATATGAAGTCTTTTTACAGGCAAAGGTGTTGGTCCTTTTATTTTAACTCCAGTCTTTTCGCCAATCCCCATAATTTCAGTACAAACGCCATCTAGTTTTTGCAAGCTAGTGCTTGTGAGTTTAATTCTAGCGGATTGAGGCAAAACAAAAACCAACTATGGCTTGTATTCTTCAGTAATTTCTTTTACAATCCCTGCTGCAATTGTTGCACCCATGTCTCTTAGTGCAAATCTGCCCATTTCAGGAAATTCTGAAAATGATTCAATTGGAGTTGGTCTTACTGGTTTGATTCTAACAATAGCAGAATCCCCAACCTTGAGAAATTTAGGGTCTTTTTCATCAACTGCACCGGTTGCAGGATTAATTTTTGCTTCAAATGCAACAATTGTTGCCGCAACTTGTGCTGTATGACAGTGCATTACTGGAGTGTACCCAGGCGCAATAGCTGTTGGATGATGGATAACAATAATTTGTGCTCTAAATTCATTTGCACACTTTGGTGGGTTATCAGGAGTTCCCATAACATCACCTCGTTTGATATCTTTTTTCTCAATACCTCTCAAATTAAAACCAATGTTATCGCCTGCGGAAGCAGATGGCATTTCTGTATGATGGGTTTCAATGGATTTGATTTCGCCTACTGCGCCTGATGGCATTATGATTATTTTATCATTAGCTTTCATTGTACCAGTTTCAACACGTCCTACTGGGACAGTACCTACACCAGTAATTGTATAAACATCCTGAATTGGAACACGTAATGGTTTGCCAGTTGGTTTTTCTGGATATGTAAAGTCATCAAATGTCTCAAGAAGAGTTTTGCCAGTCCACCATTTCATGTTTTCAGATTTTTTAACTAAGTTATCACCTATCCAACCAGAAACTGGAATGAATGGTACTTGATCAACTTTGAAACCAACAGATTTGACTAACGCCTCACCTTTTGTTTTTGCAGCCTTGAATGCGTCTTCAGAATATTTGCTGGCATCCATTTTGTTAATAGCAACAATAATTTGGTTTACACCAAGTGTTTTAAGCAAGAATGCATGTTCTCGGGCTTGTCCACCAGGAGCTACAGCAGTATCAGTTTCTCCTTCCTTAGCAGAAAGAACCAAAACTGCGCAATCTGCCTCAGATGCACCTGTAATCATATTTTTGATAAAGTCTCTGTGTCCAGGAGCATCAATTAAAGTAAAGAAGTATTTTGGGGTTTCAAATTTTTGAAAAGCAAGATCTATAGTAATACCACGTTCTCGTTCGTCTTTGATATTGTCCATTACCCAAGCGTATTTGAAAGTGTCACCTTTTCCTATTTTTTCTGACTCTTCTGCATGTTGGGCGATAGTTCTCTCATCAACTACACCAAGATCCATTAAGAAATGGCCCATTGTAGTAGACTTTCCATTATCTATATGACCAGTAATTATCAAATTCAAGTGTGGTTTATCTGCCATATCGATTTCGAAGTAAGAGGGCTTTATTACCATTTCGATTTTTTTGAAAAATATCTTATTTTTTTTCAATATTTTTTAATTAATGGTTTTAAGAATTAGACATAAATCAAAGTGGACACTGAAAGAAGCCATGAAAATTACTGTTTCCGTAATAAAGGCTGATGTCGGTGGCGTTGGAGGACATACCAAACCAAGTGATGGACTGTTAGATACTGTGAGGAAAACTGTTGAAAATTCAAAAGATCTGTTAATTGATTATTACATTGGATATTGCGGAGACGATGTGCACATTGTTATGTCACACACCAAAGGAGTAGACAATCAACAAATACATGAGCTTGCATGGAAAGCCTTTGAAGCTGGAACACAAACGGCAAAACAAGAAGGACTCTACGGTGCAGGGCAAGATCTACTAAAGGATTCATTTTCTGGCAATGTCAAAGGAATGGGACCTGGAGTTGCTGAGTTAGAGTTTGAAGAGCGACCTAATGAAGCATTTACAGTGTTTGCAGCTGATAAAACAGAACCAGGAGCTTTCAATTATCCATTTTACAGAATGTTTGTTGACGCAATAAGCAATACTGGATTGATTGTTAACAAGTCTCTGGCAAAAGGTGTAAAATTTAATGTTATGGATGTAGAGGAAGGGGAAATTGCCGAGCTTCAGCTATGGGAAGACAAACCAACTCTAGAAGCTGCTCTAATGTATCCTGGTCGGTTTGTTGTCGCATCAATTTATACAAGAGATAATGAACCAATAGTTTCTGCATCTACTGATCGTTTACACAATATAGCTGGAACTTATGTTGGTAAAGACGATCCTATATGCATCGTAAGAACTCAGAAAAATTTTCCTGCAACAGAAGAGGCAGGTAGTGCATTTAATAATCCACATTATGTGGCAGGAAACACTAGAGGGAGTCATCATATGCCATTGATGCCAGTAAAATTAAATTCTGCAGCAACGATCAATTATTGTATTCCAATTGTTGAAGCACTAGTGTTTAGTATGCATGACGGAAAACTAATTGGACCGTTTGATGGTTTTTCAACACCGGATTGGGATCATATAAGAGAAATAGCTACCAAAAGGGCATTAGCAATGAGAAGTCAAGGATTTATTCATCCAGCTACACTTGTGCCATCTGAATTAGAATATGCTGAAGGATATAAAGACAGGATAAATATTTTGAAAAGTAAAATGAAGTCCTTACCTGATTCGCCAAATGCAGGAAAACCGAAAGGAAAATACGAAGATCCAGATTAAGTGTTCTAAACCCTAGATAGTATCATAAATTTATTTTGTAAATGAATCATTTTTTTTGTAAAAAGAGTTAATAGAAAAGATAGGTAATATAAAAAGAGGAAAATGAAGAAATTAGAATCTTTTTTCCAATTCAAATATTTCATTATGACTGGATTAGGAGTTATTTCTTTTTCTTATTTTGTATATGTGTTGTTTGGTCAAACCATTCCAAACATAATTTTGACATTTTTTAAAGATGTTGGAGAAATGATAATTATAGGAGCGGTATTTGCATTTGCCTTTGCATGGATACTAAAAGCAAGTCCCATAAAGAAACCAAAAAAATATTCTGTGATTGCATTTGATGTATTTGGAACTGAATCTAATATACGTGGAATACGTACCGAATTTAAAATTCATGACGTAGCCTGGAGCTATATGAGGCAGTATAAAAAATCCTATCCACTTTACAATTTTGCTCTAGTTTCAGATGTTTCAAAATCAGAGAAAAAGACTATCATTCGATACATTTAGCAACTCACTTTTATTCAGGATCCTATAAAAAATTCAGAGTGAAGTTTTCTGTTCTAGCTGAAACTTTTGAGAAGATGGAGAAAACTACAAAGAGATTAGAACTAACAGATCATCTTGTAGATTTTTTTAAAAACACTCCACTGGATTTAGTTTCCAAAGTAGTTTATTTGATTCAGGGGAAATTAGGTCCTGATTATGAAGGAATTGAGATTGGAGTTGCAGAAAAAATAGTGATTAAAGCTGTTCATCGTTCCACAGCGATTGAGGTAAAAAGAATCGAGGAGGCATATAGAAAGGATGGTGACCTAGGGCATGCTGTCTCAAAATTGATTGAGCAAAAAACACAGACTACACTATTTGATGCAGTCGAAGGACAAAGTCAAACTGTGGAATGGGTGTATGATACATTGTTTAAAATTGCGGAACTTGCAGGAAGTGGAAAAAATGTAGTGGATAAAAAAATGAACTATATTGCAAGTCTTTTAAATAATGTTGATTCGATTTCTGGAAAATTTATCATAAAAATACTAATCGGCACTATGCGTTTAGGAGTTGCAGATAATACAATTTTAGATGCGTTGGCAATTGCATATACAGGTTCAAAAGATAACAGAGAAAAAATAGAAAACGCATACAATGTTTCAAGTGATCTCGGAAAAGTAGCTAAAGTTGCTGCAAAAGATGGACTCGAAGGAATTAAACAATTCAAGGTAATAGTTTTCGACCCCATTCGGCCAATGCTTGCAGATCGTGTAAAAAGTGAAAAAGAAGCAATTGAAAAATTGGGAAAAAAATTTGCAGCAGAATTCAAACTTGATGGCGAACGTGTACAAATTCATTTAGAAAATGGAAGAGTTGATCTTTTTTCAAGGAGATTAGAAAACATTAGAAGCTATTATCCAGATATTGTTGAGAACATTCCTAAATCACTCAAGATCCAAAATGCAATATTAGAAGCAGAAGCAGTAGCTATTAATGAAGACACTGGAGAATTTTTACCATTCCAAGAATTAATGCATCGAAGACGAAAATATAACGTAGATAAAGCGGTGTTACAATATCCTATAACTCTTAATTTTTTTGATATCCTATATGCTGATGGAAAATCTTGCCTTAATTTAGGATATGAAGAAAGGCGAAAATTATTAACAAAAATTTTAGTTGAGGATAATTTTTCCAAGATAATTCCTCAAAAAGTAGTCACAAATGAGAATGAGATTGAAGACTTTCTTGAAAATTCTATAAATTCTGGATGTGAAGGTTTGATGCTAAAAGATCTTCAGTCACCGTATAGAGCCGGTGCAAGAGGAAGTAATTGGCTAAAGCTAAAACGTGAATATAGAAATGAACTAGGAGATAGTTTGGACTTGGTAGTTATTGGGGCATTTTTTGGAAAGGGTAGAAGAACTGGAAAATATGGAACATTGCTTGTAGCAACTTACAATGATGACGAAGATACATTCCCAAGTATTTGTAAAGTTGGTACAGGTTTTACTGATGAAAACTTGGATCAATTCTATCAAATCTTATCTAATAAAGTAACGTTAAAGAAAAATCCACGAATTATAAGTGATATGGAAGCTGACATATGGTTTGATCCAGAACTTGTAATTGAGATAGTTGCATCAGAAATTACATTGAGTCCTATTCATAAAACTGCTCAAAGCACAATAAGAAAAGGAAGCGGATTAGCTTTAAGATTTCCAAAATTCACAGGAAAAATTAGAATGGAAAAATCTCCAGAAAATGCATCTACTGATCAAGAAGTTATTGCTCTTTACAAGGGTCAAACAAAAATCACTCGTGAAATTGATTGAGACTGGATTAATTATAGAATTTGGCATTATCTCACAAGGGTTTAAATTAACTTTCTATTGAAATCCAATTTCGTACATGTATAGTGGGGAATTAGAGGTTCAGGCAAAAAGAAAAGCAATTGCAGTTTTGCAAGATGAGATTAATAGAATTTTAAATGCCTCAAGAAGTTTGGCTACACTACCAGAATTAATGATGAAGAAAAACAAAAATGAGATTAAACATACAATTGAACAAATTGTCAATATTGAAGATGAGGTGGAATCTCTTCGAAGAAAAATTACACGTGATGTTGCAGATGTTGGAGGGCTAATTATGAATAGGGAAAATTTGCTAAATACTGCATATACAATGGATGAAATTGCTGGATACATTACTGGCATTTCATTCAAATTATCCAATATCAAACCTGCCACCCTAAAGACTGCAAAGCTAGATGAAGATATTACTGAACTTATTGAGTTAGTTGTAGATCAAGTTTACAAGCTAAACGAAATTATTCGTAGTCTCAATGTAGATTCCTCAAAATCGATTGATCTTGCTCAAGAAACTCAAAAAATTGAAAGGGAAATTGATACAAAATATCGACAGATAACAATCAAGATCTTAACTGAAATAACAAATACAAAGGAGCTTCTATTAATTAAAGACGTAGTAGAGGGAATAGAAGAAATGGCAGATAAATGCCAGGAAG
>BFAR01000021.1 GCA_008974855.1 archaeon MnTg01 | reverse complement strand
TGAAACTGATGCTGATGGATTTATGTATATTTCACCTGTTACTTGGGGAGTTAATGCTAATGGAGTTGTAGGGTATGGCCGTTTCGTTAAGTAGAAGAACTGGTCTTGTTCAATTCATCTATTGGGTTTGGGATGGATTAGATAGAACAATATTTACTGCAATCAAGTTTTCATTTCCAGCAAGATTTGTAAGTCCATTTGGATTTTTGGGCATGCTGACGTTTATTACATTTATTATTCTAGGAGTTTCTGGCGCACTTTTGATGTTCTATTATGAACCAATCATAGATAGAGCATGGGACAGTGTAAAATTTATCAATGATGACGTTCCATTTGGATTTCATATTAGGAATATTCACTACCATGGCTCTAATGCAATGGTTCTTCTTGCAATACTTCACATGTACTATCAATTCTTTAGCGGAAGATACAAAATTAGAAATGAAATACTTTGGGTAACTGGAATAATTCTTGGAACAGTAACTATCCTTGAAGCTTTTACCGGTTATGATGTTATTTTTAGTGAGAGAGCCGAGCTTGCAATTAGTATTGCTGCTTCATTAACTAACTCAATACCAATAGCTGGACCTACCATACGTGAAGCTATGTTTGGTTCGGGTTTTCATGATTTTGTTCTGAGATTTTATGCTCAACATGTTTTCGTTTTACCTATTGTAATGCTTGGTTTAATGGCAGTACACTTCCCTCGTTTCTTGGTGTTTGATGTTCCAATGGTAATGGCAATTTCAGGAGCAATTTTGATTACCGGAGGAGTATTTCCAATTGATATGGGATTCAAATTTGAACCTACAGTACCGCCAGGGATTACAGTTCCTGAATGGTATCTGACAGGACTTTACGCATTCCTGCGTACCCAATATGATAAATTTGTGACAGGAGTTTTGTGGCCAGGATTATTTATTGGAACACTGTTGCTAATGCCATTTCTTGATAGATACAAAAAGTTCTCTTGGAAGGACCGTCCTATAGTTACTGCATTTGGAATTACTGGTATTTCTCAAATTATGGTTACTACCTATTGGGGATTTTACATCCCATCAGATACAACCCTGCCTCTTGTAGAGAGATTAGTAATAGATCCAATCTATCTTTACACTGTTATGATCCTAATGGTTCCAATGAGCTTTGGATTTAGCTATATGATGATACATCTAGCTAAAGAAGCTGAACGAAAGGCAAAATTGGCAAAAGATAAGGGACCTAAAAAAGTTGCAAACATTGAACTTTCTGAAAAATGGGTAAACTGGGTAATTGTTGCATTGATTGCATTCATGGTATTCCTAAATATTGCAGCTTACAATGCGGCTCTTACTGGATTAAACAATCTTTCATTGTTCTTTGTAGGTCTAATCTTAATTGTATTTGCTGGACTTTTCCATGTATACAGATATGGAATGAATAAGGCAAATGAACCTCCACCTCCACCAACCCCCATACCTGAACAAAAACCAAAAGCCTTAGCTGATCAAGCACCAAGTGTAAAGGAACTCCCTGACCCAACTGCAGAAAAAAAACTAAAAGAACCACCTAAAGAAGCACCAAAAGCATCATAGCTAATCAAAGAAAATTTCAGTTCTAATCTTAATTACTTTCCTAGCCTTAAATTCTAATATTTTGAAATCTTCTAAAATGCGAAAAATCTAAACAAGCTTTATAAGACTTTTACAAAGCACACCAAACAGTTGAGTCAGACAACATCAAGTCCTGCTTATGGAATTGGAATTATCACAATAGTTATTGGTCTTTCGGTGGGACTTGGATATTATCAAATGTATTATCTTCCAGAACAAAGTGCAAAACCTTCAGTTGCAGAATTTATTCTAGAACCTACCTCAGAAACTATTATCAAAATCATTCCAGGCTCAGCATTAGAAGAACAACAAGACAACTTTGTTCCAAAACTAGTTAATATCCAGTTAGGAATTGATAATCATGTGACTTGGATTAACGATGATGATGTAGCTCATACAGTGACGCCAGATCATCGTTCTGAGGACAGTTATAGTGGAGAATTTGGCTCAACAGGAGTAGTTATGCCAGGTGAATCTTACGAATTTCTTTTTACAGAAGATAATGCAATTGCATATCATTGTGAACCCCATCCTTGGATGAAAGGAACTCTGGAAATAACAAAGCAAAGATTCTAAACCGAATACTTTGCAAATAGTACAACACTTTCAATTTCTTTATGCTGTTCTATAATAGAAACTCGAAATTTTACTTCATGTATTTCTTTTGGTTCAAATTCTATTGATACTGTAAATTCTGCTTTGTTATCTGGCATGTTATCTTTACTTATGAAAAGACGAGAAACATTTTGAGAAATTTTTTTTCCATTATATGATCTATAAACTACAAGTTCATTTGATCCAAATATCTGAGTATTAATTACTACTCCATCATATCTACCAGAATAATTTACTGTAATGTAACCTTTAATTTCAGAATGTGGCAAAATCTTTGTATCTTCTAATTTTAATTCAATATCTTTCATGTTAACTTCACTAAGGTATGAAAATAAATAATTTGTGAGTAAGTGGCGGGCCCGAAGGGCTTCGATCCCTTGACCATTGGATTAGAAGTCCAACACTCTGTCCAAGCTGAGCTACGGGCCCAAGAATTTTGAAATTATTTGCCATATTAAGGGTTTACAGCCATTTTTTTTCATTAAGATCACGTTCCATCTTGAAAAGAAATTGTTGTGAATATCCTGCATAAGGACCAAAATGATCTACAATTTCATTGTGAAGACTTTGGTATGTTTTTTCTGTAATAGTTTTGTTTGCCATTGGAAATTTATCTGAATAGTATTTCTGCAAAACTCGTATCATCCATCTATCCAAAGGAAATGCTTCAAGTTTTTCAAGTGAAAATAACATTATACAATCTGCTATTTTATTTCCAACACCAAAAATTTTCAAGAGAGATTCTTTTGTTGATTGATAATTAGTTTTTTTCAAGTAATCAAAGTCAATCCTTCCTGAAATCACCGCAGATGCAGCTTCTTTTACTGCCTTTGTACGATAACCTAAACCACATTTTAACAAGTCACTCTCTTGCGCTTTTGCAAGAATATTAGGTTCAGGAAATAAGAAAAAATCTCTTTCTTCATATCTTATTTTTGTTCCAAATTTTTTACACAGATTTCGTAATACCAGTCTAATTTTTTGAATATTGGAATTAGACGAAGTGATAAATGAGATATAGCATTGAAATGGATCCTGTCTCAATAATCTTAATCCATTAAAGCGTTTTACCGCAGATTTAACCACTTTATCACGAGTGATACTTTGAAAAATTTCTCTAGAATTATCTCCATTCCTAAATATATCCATGGACTTTTTTGAAAATGTTCTTAATTGATTAGAAGAATCTGTTATTGATACTACATCAGAACCATTTATTCCATACCAAATATTACCATATTTTTCCCATAAGAAAACTTGACCACTATTTATGCTGTAATCTAGGTTAATTTTAGAAAATTTATTCATCTTATACAGAAATTGTTTCATCTACTTTGGGTGAATGAGCTTCTAATCCAAACTTTTCATGAATTTCTTCAGCAAACTTTGTACAAGATTCGTCATCTCCATGAACAGTTAACACTTTAGGACTTCCTTTCACATTCTTAATGAAATCAAAAAGATCATTTCTATCTGCATGCCCTGAAAACTGAAATTGTCTTACTTCTGCTGCTACTTTTAGGTCATGTCCACGTGAAGATACCTTTCCAGTATCAAGAAGCTTTTTTCCGGGTGTTCCTTCACCTTGATATGAAACTAACGCAATACCATTTTTGTTATCAAATGCTAAATGCTGTAAGTAAAAAACTGCATTACCACCGACTAACATCCCTGCAGGTGAAATTACCACACATGGTTCAGTTAAAGCATTTTTTCTTTCACGTTCATTTTTTATTGCAACTGAATGGTTAATTGCCTCGGCAAAAACTTTCGGATCTCTGAGATATTCTGGATGACGAAACATTATTTCATTGACCTTTAGTGCCATTCCATCCATGATGATCCTATGTTTGAAATTAGCACTTCTAAAAACACATGCAATTTCTTGAGATCGTTCCACAGAAAATGCTGGAACAAATAAAACTCCTTTTTTATCCATTACCTCATTTGCAAAATCAACCAAGCCTTCTTCTGATTCTATTCTTGGTTTTTGTTCAGTCTGGGAATAGGTACTCTCTGTGATTAACAAATCTATTTCACCAATATCTAAATCTGCTTTGGGAAGCATCCGTGAACCCCTTGGATTAATATCTCCAGTATAGAATAGACGTTTTTTGTCTGATTCGACTAAAACTGTGCCTCCACCTAAAACATGTCCTGAGCAACGAAGCTCAAACGATGCATTTCCCTTCTGAACCTTCTCACGATAACCTATCTCCTTTGAATTACGCACCATATTGTAGAGCTCAGGAATATCAAAAGGATGATAATTTTTTTCAATCTTTAACATATCTTCAATTAATAATCGGGTTAACTCTAGAGTAGGTGGTGTAGCATACACTCTAGTATGTCCACTTACAAACATTGATGGAACATAACCTGAATGATCCAAGTGTGCGTGAGTGATAATTATTCCATCAACATCTTTTGGTTTTACATGCTGGGGATATTGTGGGGGTGAACCTCGCCTTCCAAACATTACTCCATAATCTAAAAGGAAATTTGCTCCATCACAATTTACAAGAAAGCCCGATCTACCAACTTCTTTAGCTGCTCCAAGAATTTTTACATTCAAGAAATCAACTGCTTTTGGATCTACCTTAAAACCTTGTTACATTTTAGATTATTATTCCTTTTATGAGATAATCTTCAAAAGCTTTAATTAGTCCTCACCAAGATCCGATCCACATGGGTAGAAGTTATGACGATTGGCTAAAAACTCAGGACCAAGCTATTGTGGCAAAGGTTCGTGCTGGTGACGAAGCAAACAAGCCACTTCTGAATCAAATTAATTGGATTTGGGTCAAAAATCTTATGGATAAAAAAGCTGAACTCAATCCAAGTGCTGCAGAGCTATTAGATTGGGTAACCTCAGGCCAAATCGACGCAATGAGAAAATAAACGTGAATTTCACGTATTCTTTTTTGTTTTTTTCTAAATTATATTATTGAAAAATATTTTGAAATTACTTTTTTACTTACGTTTTGCTTCTACCTGTCCGGTTTTTATCCATTCTAGCAATTCTTCTATAGTTGGATTCATTTCTTCTGATGAATCATTTATCATATTTGTAACCCATATGTAATTAATACGATTTAGTTGAGGGACAATTTTGCCATTTTGATGATATATTTCCTAAAGTCAGAAGGTAAAGATTCCCACCATTGATGAAAAGTTCTTACCACGATTTTTCCATTTAGCTTTAACTAATTAAGATTCATTTCATAACGACGTAATATTTTAATTAATTTTTAATCGATCAGATTTTCCTATAACTCTGTTATAGATTTTAATCATCGTTTAAATAGCAACAGAGTAGTACTTTAATTGAAATAAATGCCAATAGCAATACTTCCAGACGTAGATGAACAGAGATGTATTGGATGCGCACTTTGTGTTGAAATCTGTACAACTCTTGGCCCAGACGTACTTCGTGTAAAACCTGTTGAAGGTTGGAAGAGAGGAAAAGCATTTGTCTTTTATCCAGAAAGATGCATTTCTGATGGTGCATGCATTGGAGTTTGTCCAACAAAATCAATTTTTTGGATGAGACCAATGAACTACACTGCAGGACAACCTGTACCTCTTCACAAAAACGGAGTATTCGTTAAAGGTTGGGCAGAAGACGCCGTATAGTCGGTATCTTTTCGCACTCTTTTTTCTTTATTTTTATTATTAAAGTGACTTTTTTCTAGTGTGTTTTTGTATCGTTTTCAAAAAGAATTTTAAAAATTCATCTTTCTTATCATAATAGATTTCTGTAAAATGATTTTTCTCAAAGAAGATTTCCCAAGTTTTTGCAAAAATTGGAAAATCACTAGGATGAAAATCTAATCTGGAAACTACATTATGTGAAGCAGGAAAAATATCTGAAATCTCCAAGGGGATTAATCCAAGAAAGGGACTGTATTGACAAAATTGGATTGAATCAGGCTTGGAAAATTTCTTTTTTATTAATGAATACTCGCTAGATAAGTAGAAGGGTTTCCTTGAGGAATCGCCAATTATTACGAGAATTTTCTTCTTGGTTCTAAATCTTCTAACCATATTATGATAAGATATGATCTCCGGCCTGAATTGATCGATTTTAGAAAAAAGGAATATTGCAGAATCCTTGAATTTTGGAGTGGTATTTACAAAATAATTGGAATTTTCTGTGAAAACATCTCTTGCCTCAAAGAGTTTGGGATGAGAACGTGCTTTTTTCATAACATATTCCCATAATCTTCCTTCATGTATTGCATTTTTGACTCGATCTACCTCAGACTTTATTGCAAATAGATTGTGCAAGGCAATTTCGTTTGTTTTTTCATCAGCATTTAATGCAAGTAATTCACTAGGCTTGTATTTTGAGCAAACCTCACACATACATGAAAAGCTCTGAATTTTTGATAAATGTAGTGTACGATCTTCTGCCATATACCTTTCATGTTTTGCGTATAACATGTAAGATGCAGAATCAAATGTGTCACAACCTAACGCTACTGCAAGTGAAATAGTAAGAGGATGTCCAGCTCCAAAAAGATGTAACGGAATTGATGGGGGAATTTGTTTTTTTGCTGAAACTATCATGTTTGCAAGTAATTTGTATTCATATGATTCCATAAATTCAACTGGACTTCCTAAGGCTAGCATTTTGAATCCATAATTTACAAGCGCCTTTGTGGATTTTCTTACCAAATCCATATGTTCTCCACCTTGAATCGGACCCACCCAAATTGTACCTGGATTATTTTGTTTTTTTAGAACTTGTTTAGATATTTTCAAGGTATGCTCAACAAATGAATTTGCTTTCTTTTTTGAAAGACCATAACCTGTTGGTTTATCAAGAGGAATTGCAATATCAGAACCAATCTTGTTTTCATATTCCCACATCTCATTAGGAGAAACATCGACATCACCATATTCTAAAACTTGATATCCACCCGAATCAGTCATTACAGCTCCATCAAAATCAATAATTTTATGGATACCGTGTTTTGCAGCGTCTGCTCCATAATGCTTTAGTGTAATGTATGCATTGGTGATAACTAAATCAAAACCTAATTTACCAATTTTTTTTGTTGGGATAGTTTGTTTCACTGGATGAATTACTGGAACAAATGCAGGAGTTTCAATCTTACCATGATTTGTATGTAAGATTCCAATTCTTCCAGCTAAATCGGCTTTTATTATTTCAAACAATTTACATTACAACTATTTGATGTGTTATTTAATTAGTAGGAAAAGAATTTTTTTAAATCATTTTTTTCAGAAATTAAACTCAACCAATCGACAACATCATTATAAAATTTACCTTCAATCACATTGATTACTGTATTTGAAACTATTGCTACAGTTTTAGAAGTTGTATCTATTTGGTGTGATTTAGTTTTCCCAAATTTTTTCATTGAATCATATGCTACTATTCCTAATATCTCACTTCCCAAATTTTCTGCAATTTTTTTAGTAGAATATTTTCTTTTTTTG
>BFAR01000020.1 GCA_008974855.1 archaeon MnTg01 | reverse complement strand
TTTGGGCTGGTGAGTGTCATGTTCATGCTGGGATTAGTTCTACAGATATCCAGAAAAAACTTGATGATCTACCAAATGCGGAATTCTTAATCCATCCTGAATGTAGTTGTACTACTCCAATGTTATATGATGTAGCAGCAGGTGATTATGATAATAGAAAAGTCAAGATACTGTCAACTGAAGGTATGATGAATCATGTGAAAAATTCTAGTGCACAACAATTTGTTGTAGCTACAGAAACAGGAATTTTGTATAGGATGAAACAACAAAATCCAGGAAAAACATTTGTTCCTGCATCAGAAAAGGCTGAATGTCAATACATGAAAATGATTACGCCAGAAAATGTTTACGCATCATTAAATGAAGACAAATATGAAGTGAAAGTCCCTAAAGAAATAGCAGACAAGGCACGTCTAGCTATTGAAAGAATGCTTTCCATTAGTTAATTTAAGAAAAAAAATCCTAATTCCTAATCTGTAGCTAGAGTTTCTCTAAGATACTTCTAAACTAAAATCAATTCCAGTTACCGAATTTGTAATTTCTCCAACTGAAATCATATCTATACCAGTTTTTGCAAATCTTTTGATATTTCTTTCATTAATTCCGCCAGATGCTTCTAATCTCACTTTCTTTCGAAGATTGGCTTTTTTTAATATGTTAACTGTACTGATAATTTCTTTTGGATTAAAATTATCTAGCATAATTATATTTGCGCCCGCACTTGCTGCCAAAAGTGCATCTTCTTGAGTCTCAACTTCAACTTCAATTTTTTTGTATTTTTTTCTAGCTTTAACAATCAAGCTTGACATTGACCCTGTTACAGATATGTGATTATCCTTAATCATTACCATCTGATCTAGGGTCATTCTATGTTTTTCTCCTCCGCCAATTTTTACAGCTTCCTTATCAAAAAATCGTAATCCAGGGGCAGTCTTTCTTGTTGCATACAGCTTTACCTTTGGACTAGCTGAATTGATTTTTTGTATTATTTTTTTTGTTTTTGTGGCAATACCACTCATTCTAGAGAGCAAATTTAGAGCGGTTCTCTCACAAGAAAGAATAGATTGAGCTAATCCTGTAATCTCGCATATTGTTTGGTTCGGTTTTACTTTACTTCCATCTTTTTTAACAATTCGCACTTTGCAACCTTTAGATAAAAAAATCTCTTTAACATAATTTATTCCAGCCACAATTCCCTCTTGTCTTGTAATTATTCTAGCTTTAATTTTTTTTCTGGGTAAAAGATTACTGGTAATGTCGCCTTTACCTAAATCTTCTGCTAAAAATCGTGCAAGCTCTTTTTTTGGACTATTGTCCAACTTAAATTACCTTTAGTGCATATTTTCCTTCTTTAGTAATCCCTAATGTCTTTGCAATGTGTGAATTTTCTGGATCAACAATTAATGCTATTCCATGCCAATCTGGTGTAAGATCAGTTGATTTGCATACAGGACAAACCTTTACAATAGTTACATGCTTGCATTTTCTACAAGCCATTTCTCTAACCATGCACTACTTCCCCTTTATTTCAACTGTTTTTTTTGGTTTATCCTCTTCTTTTTTCGCAGCTGGTTTATCAGATTTATTATCCGCAGCTTTTTTAATTTCCTCAGCAATCCATTCATCTGCACCCAAAAAAGGTTGTCTACATGTAATTCCAATCTTTCCCATTGATGCAGCTTTTCCTAATGATACTGCAGTAATTCTTGTTCTAATTGTTGAACCAACCTTTAGTGTTCGACCGCTTTGATTAGCAAGTATCACTCCAGCCTGTACATCACTCTTAAGATAATCATCCATAACTTGTGAGAGATGTAATAGTGCATCAGTTGGACCAATTCTTACAAAAGCTCCAAAGTCAGTGATATCTACTAGCTCTCCTTGTACAATTTCTTGGAGTTTGGGATAAAATGTCAAAGCATTAAACTCTACTTTATGATAGGTTCCACCATCTCCTGCAATCATTTTTCCCATTGGCTCAACTTTAGCATCCATAATCATTATGATATATCCCAATTCCGCATTGATCATGCTTTCATATTTTGACTTCAAAATATTTATTACAGCTTTTTTAAGAGTGCTTCCAAACAAACTTGGTGGAATTCTCACAACATCCTGTAGAGTAGATATAGAAAACAACTGTCAAGTCATTCACGGAATTCAATTTATGAATCTTTGGGTTAAATTTGCCAAATTTATAACTCACTCATGGAAAAACCAAAAAAAGTTTCATTTATTCTCTAGTTTTGGAATAAGCTGACTTATCTTTAAATAATGTAATTAGGATTTTTTTATCTATGGTTGGCGTTGATCAAGTTTTAGAAAAATTGAGTACTGTAATTGATCCTGATCTTAAAAAAGACATCGTCTCTATGGGCATGATTAAAGATTTAGAACTAAACTCAGGAAACTTGAAATTTACACTTGAATTAACCACTCCTGCCTGTCCTTTCAATGTAGAGATTGAAGATGATGTTAGAAAAGCTATTGATGATCTTGATGGAATTAACAATTTTGACATGAAAGTTACTGCAAAAGTTATGGAAGGGCGTTCACTTGATGCAGATACTGCAATGGCTACTGTCAAAAATATTATTGGAGTAGCAAGCGGAAAAGGGGGTGTAGGTAAAACAACTGTTTCTCTAAATTTAGCATTAGTGTTATCTCAAACTGGTGCTAAGGTTGGTATTTTGGATGCAGATGTTTATGGTCCAAGTATACCTTTGATGTTAGGAATGAATAAAGCTAACATGGAAGTAACAGACAATAAACTTCAACCTGTTGAATCTAACGGATTAAAAGTAGTATCATTTGGATTTTTTGCAGAACAAGAACATCAAGCAGCAATTTACAGAGGTCCAATAATTTCTGGAATCTTAAAACAATTTTTAGTTGATACTAACTGGAGTGATCTTGATTATCTAATAGTTGACCTACCACCAGGTACTGGAGACATTCCTTTAACTTTAGCTCAAACCATTCCAATTACTGGAATTTTAGTTGTAACAACTCCACAAGAAGTTGCAAGTTCTATAGCAGTTAAGGCAATTGGAATGTTCAATAAACTAAACGTTCCAATTATAGGAGTTGTCGAAAATATGAGCTCATTTGTTTGTCCAAACTGTAATGAAAATCATTATATTTTTGGACAAGGTGGAGCAAAAAAAATTAGTGAAAAATATAATATTCCATTCATTGGAGAAATTCCCTTACATCCTGGTATTATGGAGGGTTCAGATAAAGGAAAACCTGTTGTGATTACAGATCCTGAATCTCCTAGTGCTGAAGCCTTTAGAATTTCAGCTAAAAACCTTGCAGCACAATGCAGTATTCTTGCAGCAAAACTACAAGAAGAAATGAAAGCAGAGACAACCCCATCTACAAATTAGGGAAAAAGATTTCTGTGAAATTACCGGAAAATCTTCGTGATCAACTAAAGACTCCATTAGGTATTCTTCTCCTTGATAATCAAGTGACTAAAGACAATGTTATGAAGCATGTACCTTTGAATTCCTTTATCATCACAGTTGGTGATGCTTCAACTGAAAAAATGCTTCAATTTGATATAATTCCATCTCTACAGATAATTGATTCTCACGAAAAAAGATCAAAGCGAACTCCCCCATCTTCTACAAAGGTAGTATCTAATATCTCCTGCAATAACCCTGCAGGTGAAATTACCCAACAAAGTATTGATGTGATTAAGAATTCCTTTACCCTAAAACCTCCTGTAAGGATTATGATTAATGGAGAAGAAGACTTGCTGGTAATTCCTGTATGTCTATATGCTCCAGAAAACTCTGTTGTAATGTATGGACAACCTAATGAGGGACTAGTAATAGTCAAAATTGATGAAAATATTCGAAAAAAAACACAATTAATACTAGATTCTATGAATTAATGGGGTATGATGAGACGGTGGCTGTATGATTAATGATTACACTACTAAAATCTCTGACCCTACTAATTCATAATTTACCAAATCAAAATAAACAAACTCTGATGCAAGAATTGACATTTGCTAATAAACAATGCATCTATGAAATTGCAACATGAAATTAGATCCTGAAATTAAACTCGAAATTTTAGAAAAAGTTGGAATATATGCAAATCGTTTTTCTATACTAGAACCTAAAGTTCTATTTACTACAAAAGAAGTCTTAGAAATGCCAAAAGAAAAGACTGAAGGAAGAAGAACATCTGCTTACAAATATTATGGAGTAGCGTACATGCAAGAAAACTTAATTTTCATAAATGTTAGAAAAATTGCTGATCAAAAATCATTAGACAATACTATTGTACATGAGTTGATCCATATGAGATTCCAATATCTAAGTCATGGTAGAAGATTCAACAAATTGATTCGACAAGGACTTCGAGGAAAAACCTTCCTTCCTTATAGAAAAAAAAAGTAAATTCATCAGAGACTTTTCTATGATTTATATTTCCCAGGTATAGGCATGCAGATATAAAATGAATTTTCAAGAATTTCTGCCTATTGGGGCAGTACTTGCTTCTTTTCTTGTTGCTGGGGGTCTTGCAGTATGGGTTTCAAAACAATCTCCTGGAACAAAAGAGATGCAGGAAATCTCAAATGCTGTAAAGGATGGTGCAGCAGCATTTGTAAAACGTGAAATGAAAATTATTATTCCCATATCTATTGGTCTGGCTGTAATTATTGGTGCTTTTTTGCAACCTTCAAATGGCATTGCTTTTGCAGTAGGAGCAGCACTTTCTGCAATAGCAGGAATTCTTTCCCTAAAAATTACTGTAAAAGCGGCAGTAAGGGCAGCTAATCTTAGCAACAGTGGTCTTGGTAAAACTTTTGCTGTGGCTTTTAGAGGTGGCGCCACCGTTGGACTTGCAGTTCCTGCTATGGCTCTGATAGCAATTACTGGACTCTATCTAATTTTTCCAGATCCAATTACAATAGCAGGTGTTGGAATTGGGGCGAGTCTTATAGCATTATTCATTAGAATTGGTGGCGGTATATTCACAAAAGCTGCTGATATGGGTGCAGATTTGGTAGGAAAAGTTGAAGCAAATATTCCTGAAGATGATCCCAGAAATCCTGCAACCATTGCAGACAATGTAGGGGACAATGTTGGTGATGCTGCAGGAATGGGTTCAGATATTTACGAATCTTACATAGTTACATTACTTGCTGCTTTACTAATTGCTGCTTTAATAGGCGCTCCAGAATTGTTTCTTTATCCAATCTTAATTGGTTCTTCTGGAATGATAGCCTCAATTATTGGTGTAGTCATTGTTGGTTCTAAGAATATTACAGATGTTATGAAACCATTGAATCGTTCATTTTATGTTTCAGCCGGAATAGCTATTGGTCTCAATTTTGTTTTTACTAATATATTCATTGGAGACTCTCCAGCAGCTTATGGTCTATTTGGTGCAACTGTAATTGGAGTAATTCTAGTTCCTGTTATACAAAAGATTACTGACAGGTTTACAAATATCAAATATGGCCCTGTCAAGGAAATTGCTGACTCTGCAAAATGGGGATATGCGTCATTAACATTGATGGGGATTATCAAAGGATTACAGTCAACTGGACCATTTATGATTGCACTTGTAGTTGCAATAATGGTATCATTTAGTATTTCTTCATCATTTGCACCAGAAGGTGCGGATCCTATACTGTATGGAATTTTTGGTACATCATTAACTGCGATGGCAATGCTAAGCCTTGCTGGAATTGTTCTAAGTATTGACGCATTTGGTCCAATTGCAGATAATGCAGGTGGTATCGTAGAAATGACTGGAATGGGAGAGGAAAGTCGTAAAGTTACTGATGAAATTGATGCAGCTGGAAATACTACAAAGGCAATCACCAAAGGTTTTGCTATTGCTAGTGCAGCATTAGCTGCTCTTGCTATGATTCAAGCATTCCAGTTTGAAGCAGCTCATATATTTGAAGGAGTCTTAGAATTAGATTATAGCTTAACTAATCCTACAGTTGTAATTGGGCTTTTGGTTGGAGGACTACTTCCATTTTTCATAACTGGACAACTAATCAACGGTGTAACTAAAGCAGCATCTAAATTAGTAGATGAAGTAAGAAGACAATTTAAAGAAAATCCAGGAATCCTTTTAGGAAAATCAAAACCAGACTATGCAAAATGTGTGGATATTGCAACTGTTGCATCACTGAAAGAACTTTGGAAATCTGCAAGCATCGCTATTTCAGCACCTATTGTATTAGGAATTTTACTTGGACCAACTGCAGTGGCTGGTCTTTTAATGGGAGCAGTTGTTACTGGAATTTTCCTTGCTTTTCATCTTACAAATACAGGAGGTGCATGGGATAATGCTAAGAAGTTGATAGAGATGAAAGGAGAAAGAGGCAGTGAAATTCATAAGGTTGCAGTTGTGGGTGATATTATAGGTGATCCTTACAAGGATACAGCAGGCCCTGCATTAAATACTGTAATAAAATTATTAAATACAGTGGCAATTGTCTTTGTTTCTGCATTTATTGCAGTACTTGCTATTTAGCTCGGTACTTTTTCATCTACAACTATTGTCATATCAAGTTCATCAATTTGAGATTCTATTGCTTTTTTTAGTGAAGAATTGTGTTCTGAACAAAATTTAAAAAAACCATCTACTGTTTCAAAACAACCACAAATCCATCTGGTCTTTTTATCTCCCTCAATTGATAATTTTGAATAAGGATGTAATTCCATGTACTATCTTATAAAAAAAGAATAAAAAAAGTTTTTTTAACAATTAAAAAAGAACTTAAGGACAGCCATCCATTTTTTGGATGAAATACCCGTCTTTTTCTATTGCTTGTAAAACAGGTTCTGGCGCACTTTGAGAATGACAGAATTTACATTCTTCAGTAGTTACCTTGGAATCTCCTTCACCAATACTTGATAGCCACTGTTTTGCATAATCTATTGCCTTTTCATGATCTTGTTTTTTTGTGATAACATCAAAATGCATTGTGTGACCATCTGCTGCTTTGACGTATGTATCATATACATGAATTTCCATATTAATTATAGAAAGTAAGGGATATTTATTTCAAAGAATTATACCAATCGTGAAACACACGATTAAAATCGATATTCCAAAATTCAAAAACATTGATTTGGAATTAGATGATACGATGTGCCCAAAAACAGTCAAATCATTTCTACAAAATTTACCTTTTACACTAGGAGTAAATTTGTGGGGAGAAGAGATCTACACAAATGAATCTCCAATTAATGTCGATGAAGAAAACGCAAAAGATCAAGTAGAATTGTATGATGTAGCATATTGGCCAACAGGTAAAGCAATTTGTTTGTTTTATGGGCCCACCCCAATAG
>BFAR01000019.1 GCA_008974855.1 archaeon MnTg01 | reverse complement strand
CGCAACGGATTTGTCATGCAGGGTTTTTATAATCCTTGATTACTTTTCGAAAATATGCTTATTCCAGTTAGATGTTTCACTTGCGGAAATCTTATCGCAGATAAATTGGAAGATTATCAAAATAGAACAAAGTCAGGTGAGGAACCTGCCAAGGTATTAAACGCTTTAGGTATCGAAAGATATTGTTGTAGAAGAATGTTGTTAACTTCGGTTGAAACAATTCAACAAGTTATTCCTTTTTATGAAGCAATTCGAAGGAGACACTTGGAAGTTCAATCTGAGTTAGAATAGTTTGCCAAAAATTACATCTGTAAAGGCTAGACTGATTTACAATAGTAGGGGTACTAAAACAATTGAAGTTGATGTTACTTCGGATAATAAATTTCTTGGAAGAGTCTGTGCTCCATCAGGTGCGAGTGTAGGCAAACATGAAGTAGTTAATTTTCCTGATGGAGATCCTCAGAAAAGTTTCCAGTTTCTAACTGAAAACTCAGAAAAATTCTTGGAAATAGATTCGACTGATCTGAAATCTATTCATGATACAATACGAACTTTAGATCCAAATCCAGAATATTCTAAAATTGGTGGTGCTGTTGCTTTTGCTGTCACCATTGCATCATTAGATTCAGCTGCTAAAGCATTAGGTGAACCTTTATTTCAATTAATTTCAAAAGAAAAAAATTATAGATTTCCATTTCCATTAGGAAATATTTTGGGTGGAGGAGCCCATGCTGGGCCTGGTACGCCAGACATTCAAGAGATTTTAATTTGTGCAATTGGTGCCAAGTCGATTCGAGAAGCTATTGAAACTAATCTGTCAGTACATAAAGAATTACGAAATGTCTTACAGAAAGAGGATCCAAGTTTTACTAATGGTAGAGGAGATGAAGGGGGCTGGGCGCCAAAGTTGGACAATGAAAAAGCTCTTGAACTATCTGCCGTAGCCTGTGAAAATTTGGGATTTACTTTGGGTAAAGAAGTTGCTTTAGGAGTTGATTTTGCTTCATCAACCCAATGGAGTGAAAAAAATAAAAAATATCGATACGAAAGAGGAGGTTTTGAAAAATCACCTGAAAAACAAATTGAATTTGTATCTAACATTATTGAAAAATACAAACTAGTTTATGCAGAAGATGCTGTTCACGAAGAAGCTTTTGAGGAAATGGCAGAATTAACTGCAAAGTTTCCAAAGGTTTTGATCACAGGAGATGATCTAATTGTAACTAATACGGAAATTCTAAAAAATGCAATTAAATTAAAGGCATGCAATGCGGCAATTCTCAAAGTAAATCAAGCAGGAAGTCTTTATGATGCACTTGAATTTGCAGATGTGGCTAACTCAAATAACATTAAACTAATCACCTCACACCGTTCTGGTGAATCAGTAGATTCCCATATTGCGCATATTGCGATTGGGACAAATTCAAAAATGATTAAAGTTGGAGTGGTGGGAGGTGAAAGAACAGCTAAACTAAATGAACTAATACGATTATCAGAGCATGATTTAATATGCGGTATGGCACAAATTTAAAAACGCAGTATGAGTCAACAAAGCGAAATAGAGAGCATTAAGACAAAAATTCTGTCTACTGGTATCAGAGTAGGAACTGCAGTTAAGACAAAATTCATGGCACCCTTCATAACAAAAGCTAGTCCGGAAGGACTTTACCTAATTGATTTAGATATAACAGTAGATAGAATTCAAACTGCTGCAAAATTTCTCAGTAGAGTAAAGAGTGAAGATATCATAGTATGTTCAGGAAGAGAATATGCTAATACACCGATAGAAAAATTCTGTGAGTTAACTGGAACCGTAAAGAAATTAGGTAGATTTATGCCTGGAACTCTGACTAACCCCTCATTACCATATTATATTGAACCAAAATTAGTTTTAATTTCTGATCCTCAAGTTGATGTGCAAGCCATTACAGAAGCTACTAATGCAGGAATTCCAGTAATTGGAATTGCAAATACAGATAATATTACTTCAAAAGTAGATCTTGTCATTCCAGCAAATAATAGAGGTAGGAAAGCTTTGGCAACAACTTATTGGTTATTAGCTCGTGAAATTCTAATTCTAAAAGGGGAACTCAAAGAGGGCGAGCAATTAAAGTATGAAATTGATGATTTTGAAACGAAGATCATAGAAGAGGAAAAAGAATAATGCAGATTAGAACGCCGGCCGTAGCCGGAATGTTCTATCCCAATCAAACCGAGAAATTGAAAAGTCTTGTTCATGATTGTTTTTTACATCATTATGGTCCTGGAAAAATTCCACCAACGGATTACACTAGAAAAATTTATGGAGTGATTTGTCCACATGCAGGATATGTCTATTCTGGCCCAGTAGCTTGTCATTCCTTTTATGCAATTTCGTCTGACTCAATTGAATTATTCATTATTGTTGGTCCAAATCATTGGGGGATTGGGTGCGACATTGCCTCAATGAAAGATTGTAATTGGGAAACACCTCTTGGTAATGTGGAGGTTGATTCAGAAGCAGTGAATGAACTATCTAATATTTCAGAATTAGTTGAATTAGATTTCTTTTCTCATACTAAAGAGCATAGTATAGAAGTTCAAATACCAATGCTACAAGAAGTATTTGGAAATCAATTTAAAATTCTTCCAGTAGCTATGATTGATCAAACCAAAAATACTGCAATTGAACTTGGTAGATGTATAGCTACGATAGCCAAAAAAAATAATGCTATGATTATTGGATCATCTGACTTTACTCATTATGAAGAAAATGATTTTGCGCATAAACAAGATAAAGCATTAATTGAACCTATATTGGACTTAGATCTAGAAACATTTTACAAAGTATTGAATACAAAAAAAATCACAGCTTGTGGATATGGTGCAATAGCAACCACGATGATTGCTTGTAAGGAACTAGGTGCTACAAAAGGCGAATTGCTAAAATATGCAACGAGTGGAGATATTTCGGGAGATAAGAGCTCAGTAGTTGGCTACGGTTCAATAATATTCACTTGAAATCAATAGTATCTGCTCCAGCAAAGGTAATTTTATTTGGAGAGCATTTTGTAGTTTATGGAAAAAAAGCTATACTTTGTTCAATAGACAAAAGGGTGACTATTACTTCTAGTAAAACTGATGAAGCTATAATTTCAGTAAAGTCAAGTTTGGGAGAAATAAGTGTACCCTCTTCAGATTCCATTGATGAGATTAATTCACCGTTATTACCTTTCATTTACATTGCAAAAAAAATGATTAATGAATTCCATCACTCTGGCGGAATAAAAATAAGTATTGAATCAGAAATTCCATTAGGAGTTGGACTTGGTTCATCTTCGGCATGTTGTGTAGCTGCGGCGGGTTCCATATCAAATCTTTTTACAAAATATTCAAAAGAGGAAATTCTTAACCTAGCAATAGAAGCAGAAAAAACGATTTTCAAAGACGCGTCTGGTGCTGATTCTACAGTTTCTACATATGGCGGAATAATTGAATATGACAAAAAAAGTGGATTTAGAAAAATTAACACAAACATCGATCTCCATCTTGTAATTGTTAATACCAAAATTCCACATTCAACAAAACATGTAGTAACAAAAGTTAAGAAATTCATTGATAAAAATGAAAAAATCTTTTCTGATTTATGTGAGGAAGAGATGAAATTAATTGAAAAAGTAAATTTGGCATTAAAATCAGGTGATTTAAAATTTATTGGCGAAGCTATGATTCAAAATCAAAAATATCTTGATCAAATAGGAGTGTCAAATAAAATTCTGAGTGATTTGGTTGATGATGCAAATAAAACATCATTTGGTTCTAAAATTACTGGCGCTGGAGATGGAGGATGTATTATTGCAATGGTAGATAAGTCAAATATAGAAAAAACTTTGAAAAATCTTCAAAGTAAAAATTACGAATGTTTTTCAGTAAAAATTGATTCAAAAGGACTGGATACTTTTTAACTCCCTTTTTAGCGAAAAATAGCATATGCTCTTAATCAAACTTGGTGGTTCAATTATTACCAATAAGAAAAAACCATTATCAGCTAAAAGAAAAACTAT
>BFAR01000018.1 GCA_008974855.1 archaeon MnTg01 | reverse complement strand
GAGCTGCTGCCCTTTTTTCTGCATTAAAGAAATTAGATGATCAAATTCTCTTACTGGATATAGTCAAAGGTTTGCCTCAAGGTGAAGCAATGGATTTGAATCATATGTTATCTGAAAAAGGAATTGACGTTGAGGTCAGAGGTTCAAATGATTATTCAGACATGAAAGATTCTAAGATAGTTGTTGTTGTAGCTGGTTCTGGAAGAAAACCAGGAATGACTAGAATGGATCTTTTGAAAATTAATACAAGTATTATCAAAGATGTTGTAGAGAACATAAAAAAATATGCAAATGATTCTATTATAATTCCAGTTACAAATCCTCTTGACCCAATGGTATATGTTGCAAACAAAGTCTCAGGTTTTCAAAGAAATAGAATATTTGGTATGGGAGGTATGTTAGATCTTTCAAGATTTATTGAGTTTATTCATCAAGCCACTGGACACTCCCGTAGTTCCATTCGTGCTTTAGTAATTGGGGAACACGGGGAAAATATGTTACCTCTAACAAGATTTTCATCAGTTTCTGGAATACCTCTACATTCACTTCTTTCACAGGATAAACTTGATTCAATAATACTAGATACAAGGCAAGTTGCAGCTAAAGTAATTGAACAAAAAGGTGCTACAATTCATGCTCCAGGTAATGCAATTTCCACAATCATTGAATCGGTAGTAAGAGACCAAAAGAAAGTGATTCCTGTATCAACCGCACTAGACGGCGAATATGGATTTTCAAACATCATAATGGGGGTACCTGCAGTTATAGGGAAAAATGGAGTAGAAAAAATAATTGAGCTTGAATTAAATGATGCAGAAAAAGCTGAACTTCAGAAATCAGCAGATAGTGTAAAAAATGCTATTTCTTCTGTAAATCTCTGATTAGATTTTTAACTAAATAATTTCTAAATGGCTAATATGGAATTAGATGAAATACTAGCTTCACTAAAATCTGGAAAAATTACAGTTCCTACTGCTCGTAAGTTATTATCATTGTACTCTATAGAAAAAATTGAAAATTTTGCTCAAATAGATACTGGACGAAAAAATAGACGAGGTATACCTGAGGTAATATTTGCAGAAAATAAGGAATTTAATGAAATAAAAAAAATAATTCAAGCGGTATTAAAAAAATCAAATTCAATTCTCATTTCAAGACTAAAAAAAAATGATTATAAAAAAATTTTAGTTTTTTCAAAGAAAAAAAAATTTCAAACAGAAATTGGAAAAAAATCTACCTCTCTTTTAATTTACAAAAAACCATTGAAAAAAAACCTTGGAAAAGTTGGTATTTTAGCTGCAGGAACTTCGGATATAGGAGTTGCTGAAGAGGCTAGACTCATGTGCGTAGCGATGAATTGTCAATGTTTGACTAGTTACGACGTGGGAGTAGCGGGAATACATAGAGTAATGCCAGTACTAAAAGAATTTGTCAATAAAGAAATTGATTCAATAATTGTTGTTGCGGGGATGGAAGGTTCCTTGGCCACTGTAGTTTCTTCATCAGTGAATATACCTGTAATAGGTCTACCAACTTCTGTTGGATATGGTTATGGAGAAAAAGGAATTGCAGCATTAGCATCAATGCTACAAAGTTGTGCTTTAGGTTTAGCCGTTGTGAACATAGATAATGGAATAGGTGCTGGTGCAATGGCTGCAAGTATTGCAAACAGAGCATCTAAAAAAAACTAGACATTTACAATTCCGATACTTGCTAATTCAGTACCAATTCCATAACCAATTAATGCAATTCCAGTTCCTAAACCGGCCATTTCAATTCCACCTTTAATCAAACTAGTGTTTGCCATTCTTGATTTAACTGCACCAACAATAAATGATGCTGAAAGACTAATTCCTACTGCAATTAAAAGAGGAGTTAATCCGGTGCTAAAGAAGAAGGGAATTATTGGCAAAATTCCTCCAACTAAAAATGAAACAAACATTATTAGTGCACTTTTTAACGGGTGACCAGCAATATCTAAATTCAAATTTAATTCCTCAGTTAGCATAGTGTTTAACCAGACTTTTTTATCAGAAATAATTTTGTTTACAATCATTTCAAGATCTTTTCCAGTGAAGCCCTTGGCTTTGTAAATATCCTCAATTTCTTTTCGTTCATCTTCAGGTTTATTTTCAATTTCCCAGTTTTCTCTATCAATTTCTGATTTTAATAATTCACGATGTGATTTTACTGCTAGGTAGTTTTGAACCGCCATAGCTTTTGCTCCAGTGAACATAGCAACTAATGCAGCAAGAATGATAATATCAGATGAAGCATCCGCACCTCCAACTCCAGCTGCTATCCCCAATGAAGTGTTTACACCATCACCAAATCCAAATACAAAATCACGCATTGAAGTTGATTCATTAAGGTGAGGTTCTATATGTCGAGGTTCACTTACTTCTTTCATTAAGCATCACTTGCCTCTAATTATTGATTATAAGCAATAAAAGTCAACATGATATTCGTAAATGATTTATATCGTGCAGGGAGGAATTTGAAGAGTTGTCTGGCAAGCGATTAGTTCTTACGGCAGACCGTAGTCTAATGACAAATTATAGAGGAAATTTTCTCTATGGGTTTATTGCTTGTGGTCCCTATGAAGTTCTTCCAGAATGGGTATTTGACAAAGTATTTTGTCCTCCAGTAGAAACCGATTCAGTTACTGGAGAAGCAAAGGTAGCTCAGGTGGGGCTGAGACGAGTAGAAAGTGCATTATTGCAAGGTTACAAGAGAGACGAAGTTTTTGTTGCAAATCCTGATTATCTTGAAAAATCTATTGGTCCAGATACTACAGTTGTAGGAATTAATGTGATGGATCCGCTTGGAATGGCTCCAGTAACTACTACAATGTCTCCCGAAAAATTGTCTTATGTTGCTATGAAATTCAAAAGAATGTGTGCTAAAATTATCCAATTAAAGAAAAAGTACAACTTCAAAGTAGTTGTGGGTGGAAATGGTGCGTGGGAGCTTGCAAAATCAGACAGAATGAAAATTCATGGAATTGATACTGTAGTAGTAGGTGAAGCTGATGAATTAGCTTTAGATTTGTTTAACGATTTAGAGAATGGTGATGCACCAGAATTAATGCATTGTTTTGTAAAAAATATTCAAAATATTCCAATTATTGAAGCCCCTACAGTTAATTCACTAATTGAAGCAATGCGTGGATGTGGCAGAGGTTGTGATTTCTGTGATGTTAATAAAAGATCTAAAAAAGATTTGCCTCTTGAAAGATTGAAACTAGAAGCAAAAATTAATCTTGATTATGGTTTTGATTCAATTTGGTTACATTCAGATGAAATGTTACTATATGGATGTGATAATAGAGATTTTATTCCTAATAGGGATGCCATCACTGATTTATGGAAAGGTTTGAAGAGCTTAGGACCTAACTTTATTGGAACTACTCATATGACTTTTTCAGGAGTAGCAGCAGATCCAACACTTCTTCAGAACATTTCTGAAATAAATGAAATGCAAAAAAGTGGTAGATGGCTTTCTACGAATCTTGGGATCGAAACAGTTTCTCCTAGGATGGTTGAAAAACATCTAGGTGTAAAGACTAAACCATTTTCAACTGACGAATGGGGAAGTGTAGTTAGAGAAGGTGCAAAGATACTAAATGATAACCATTGGTTCCCAGCAGCAACTATTATCATTGGTTGGCCAGATGAGACACCAGATGATGTTCAATACACCATAGATATGATGGTAGACTTTAGGGCATCAAATTTTCGAGGACTGGTAGCACCATTACTTTATCAAGATTTTGGCGAGAAAAATTCTATGCATTTTGGAAATCTAAATGAAGCACAATTTACCCTATTTTGGAAGTGTTGGGAACATAACTTACGCGTGATAAATGACATTATTCCAATTATTCTAAGAAATAAAACCTATGGGCCAGCTATGAAAGTTTTCATGTATGGTCTCCTTAAGGTAGGAACATGGGCAATTATGAGATACTTGCGTGGACTGTGCAAAGATCTATTCAATGGAAGAATGCCTGATGAGATTGTAGAAAGCTATGCTAGAAGCAGATCTGTTAGTGCTCCTAAAATGATAACTAAAAAATTATAATTTTTCTAGTGCAGCATCTGCAATAGTATTACGTTTTGGTGTCAGAACAATAAAATAATTTTTATCTGCTCTTTCAATTGAATCAACTTTTTTGAAAGTGTGTGAGTTTAAATCATATTCTAAAATTCTTCCATCTAAAGTTGCTTTTGTATATATCAGCAAATAAACATCACCTGTAGAAGGACTAAGTGGGATGAAAGAGAAAACATATCCTTTGTAAGAATTAATTGGCAGAGTATTTTTCATTGGAGGGGCAACAGAAGACATGTACATGAAGATATCTTCAACTGAATTAAATTCTTCATATTCTACATGCATTATTCCAATGTAATTTATTTGAGTATAATAACCTAGATAAAATTTCTAAAATGACTAAAATCTTTTCTTAATTTTTAATATTACAATAGCTGGTGCTACAAAATACATTCCAAGATTCAAGATGATTAAACTAATTCCATAACCTAACATCTCCTCTTCAGAATCTATATCCACATAATTAAGAATTGAAAGGGATGTCAATAATGGGGTAATTATGATTTTGACTGCATCTTGGAATA
>BFAR01000017.1 GCA_008974855.1 archaeon MnTg01 | reverse complement strand
TTATTCGAGAAGTAACACCTGGAACAATGAAGTTTTTACATTTTTTACAAAAATTCATTTTCATTTCATATGGCATTGCAATACGGTATCTTGTACTGATCTTTTTTGCAAGATAAGCTTGTCTTTGAGATAGCTTTGGAAATTTTCTTGAATTCGAAATTGCATTTCTGATTAATATTTGCATTCGTTCAACTGCTATGGTTTTTGTTGAAGGCTTCATGTTATAATGAATTCAAGTCCTTCAATAAAATTCAGATCATTGAAAAAATGCGGTCGCCGGGAGTTGAACCCGGGTCATAGGGTTGGAAACCCCACATACTAACCAGACTATACTACGACCGCATAAAAGAGAAAATTCGACAGCCTACATAAAAATGGTTTTTTCATACTCGTAAAGTACTCTACTAATGACAACATGTGCTTCTAACGAAGTTAGACCGACATTTACTGTGTATTCAAATCTTTTTTTTATTTCATTTGAGAAATGACCTTTTGGAAAACCACCAATAACAATACATGAATTATCAGTTAATTTTTGTACAACACTTTCACATGTGCTTGGAATACCTTGTGTGGATAAACCAATGATTCTTTTTGGATTAATTTCTTGTAATAATTGGTTAAAAGTCATATCTTTTATTTCAAGTAGGTTTTTTCCTTCTGCCTTTACAACTTTTTCAGAAAAAAGCTTCTCTATTAGTCCAATAAATCGATGATATGATTTGGGTAGCCTCACATCATCTCCGATGAAAATTACTTTGTCATCAATTGTGTGAACATAAATGGAGATTTTTTTTTCATAATAAAGTGGGATAGTAGTTGCTTCTAATAATGAAAAGTGTACTAGATCAGGCCGCCCTCTTTTGATTTCATTGTGAATTCCTTTCATTGCTGCAAAATGCCATGAATTATCTAAGAGAATCTCTGATGGATTTTTTCCCAATTTTTTACTATGAGAAGTAACAGAATTATGATTTTGTAACTCTATTGGAACAAGCTCAAGTGATGATTCTGCAAGAATTAATGAAAGCATTATGGATATGAAATAATTCCAACTTCAATAAGATATTTTATGCCTGAAAGAAAATCTTCATCAGAAATTAATCCTGATGACCACCATTGAGCATTGTTTCTAATCCATATTGGAATTTCTTGTGACGATTGAGAATTATTTTCTACTCCCTGAATTTTTAGAATGTTTTTTTGAATTAAAAATTCAATTCCGTTTAAAAAATCTGAATCAGTAATTGTTCCTTCAGACCACCATGCTGCATTATTTTTTATCCATTGAGGTATCTCTGTCAAATTGCTAGTTGTTGTAGCAGATTCTGGGAAGGCATACAACCAAACTCTTCCAGACTTTGTTTTATCTTTAAGATTCCCTGAAATTGTAATATCGTCTTGTGGAAAAGTTACTGTTAATTCATTTGTGTTTATTCCACGATAAGTAACTTTTATTGCTAAACTGGCAAGTTGGATATGTTCAAATCTGCTAGTAATTTTCTTAGTGAACTTACCATTTTGAGTTTCAGTTGGACTTATTTCTTCAAGAAAAAACACTCCTCCTTTTTTACTAACTAGTTGATGTGCAAATTCCTCTTGTATAGGATCTATTATGATATGTTGTTTATCTGAATAAGAATAATCAATTTTATCAGATGGTTTTTTATTACAAACATCATTTCTCCATTCTTGTGATGAAGAAATTGCATCAAGCATTAATTGACCATGAAGTAGTTCATGGTATATGATTACTAAGTTATCAACTTCTTGAGAACGTGAATCCTTTTTTTCATTTGGATTGATTACGTCTGGATTAAGCTTTAAAGTATTATCACAATCCATAGTAATAATTCCTTTAGAGCTTGTTGTAATCTTACATTGCCAAGAATAGGTTCCACCCACTACTGCACTACCTTCGTGTTCTTCTGGTACAGTAAAGCCTGCATGACGAGTTTCAACAACATTCACAACTAATTTATTTACATCGTCGGTATTACAGGGAAACGTAACAATTCGTGGTTTTTCAAAAGTACTTAAAATGGCTGATACATCTTCTCGTTCAATATTTAATTTTAAAAATTCATCTAAAAGATTTTTGAACATTTGTTGTTCTGCTATAGATGGTTGTACAAAATTATTATCAAAAGAATCAATACTACCAGAAATCAGTGGTACAATAAATAAAATTAGTAAATTTAAGAGTGCCATCATTTATTCTAAATAATTTATGATTTTGTACTCATTTGTACTTCTCTACTAAACTCATTCCAGGCAGGTTTTGGATTACCTTCAAAATCAATTAAACCTGCACTACAAATGTAATGACTAAGTCTTTCAGCCACAAATTCACTACTTCCTAAACCTGAAGCATCGCCAATACTAATTGTACCTTCTACAGTCTCAGGATCAATAACACATGTACCTTCTTCTCTATCATATTGTCTATACCATGTAACAAATTCTAGTTTTGGTTCATTTTCATGATAAAAATCAAAGACTATGTTTACAAAATCAGTTTGGTCAGTTTGATTTCCGTTAACAAAGTCATCTGTACTCCAGCTAATCTCAAAAATTCCTACAGTTTTATCAGTTGAAATTAAATTAAAAATTGTATCAAGATCGTTTCTTGCCTTTTGAGGTGTTTTATTAATTTCATTAAGTGCATCTACTGGAAAATAGCTAAAAGCAACGAAATCTCCCACATCTAGTTCTTGGACTATATGACCAAGATTTTTGTTAATTACCCCATGTAATGAAAAAGAGTTTCCCAATTTCACTTCAGGGTGTTTTTCTTTTAGTTGGTTATACACTCCGTTAAAAAGTTCTTTATAGACAGGAATATTTTGTTCATTGTATCTAAAATGAATGTCGGTATCTCCTGCAATAATTACTGTATCAATAGTATCATATCTAGCAAGTATTGCATCTAAAACATTTACTGTATTATCTTCTGAAATAGAGTTTAAGCTTGGTCTTCCTATCCAATCAGGAAATGGACCTAATGTTTTTCCGTTAATTAGTGAAAAATACAAAGTAACTTTAAGATTATTTTGTTTATTCAAATTCATTAAGATATCGGATTGTTGCCAATCAAAATTTCTTTTTTCTGGTTCAATTAAATTCCAAAAAAGATAGAGATTGGTTCTGCCAACTCCCGTGGATGAAGCTTGTGAATAGATGTAATTGAGCTCTTCAAGAGTAATTGTGTTAGATGGAGCGTTTACTATAAGACCAATTTTTTCATTTTGAGTTATAGCAGGTTGAAATTCTAAATCAGTCGTAAATAGTGCTGCAGAAGCTATTGCTACAATTACTGCAGATATTATTATTCCAATTTTTACATTTATCAATGATTTTTGCAGTTAGAAATGACAGTAAAAAAGTTGTGATTAATTCATTTAGCCAGAAGTACAGCCACTAAAGCCACATTCTATACAAAGGCTACATCCCTCAACAAATACTAGATTATTTTTGCATGTAGGACAAAGGTTTTCTTCTTTTTCTTCTTCAACTATTGATG
This sequence comes from archaeon MnTg01, assembly GCA_008974855.1. Classification (GTDB taxonomy): domain Archaea; phylum Thermoproteota; class Nitrososphaeria; order Nitrososphaerales; family Nitrosopumilaceae; genus CSP1-1. The sequence goes on along the minus strand of BFAR01000017.1, from coordinate 1,553 downwards.
GTTGCTGAGTAACTTCTTCAGGTACAACTTGTCGTAAGGCATTATCAACGTGTGTTCTAATATAGGGATTTTTTATTTTTGTATTAACAAAATCGGTAACGATTTCGCTAGGTCTTGTATCAAATGTTTTCTTTGCATTCTCGCTAGTCATATGCAATACTTGTTCATGTCTTGAACGATCCCGATAAACAGTAATTCCTTTGAGCCCCATCTCATGTGCAAGTAGATATGTCGCTTTAACGTCATCAACAGAAACATCATATGGCATGTTGATAGTTTTGGCAATTGCGTTTCCAATCCAGTCTTGCCAAACTGCTTGAGCACAAAGATGATCAGACCAATGTATATCCATTGCCGTAACGAAAATCTTTTGCATCCATTCTGGGATTTCTGGAATACCTTTTACTGAACCATAATTGTCTGCAATCTTTTCAAGTAGTTCTTCACTGTATAGTCCATTTTCTCTTAAAACTTGTTGAAATATTTTATTTGTATAGAAAAATCTTCCAACAGTTACTCGTTTTTCAAAAACAAGTGCAAATGTTGGTTCCATACCATTAGAACAATCTGCAATCATAGAAAGTGTACCAGTTGGTGCAACAGTAGTTGTCAACACATTTCTTATTCCATATTTTTTAATTTTTGAAATTAATGCATCCCAATCGTAAGAATGTTGACTCTTTGGTTTTTCATAATATGCTGCAACTGGAATCTTTCCTTCTGGAAATTCTGTTTTAGAACATAGTGGAAATTCACCTCTTGTTTTTGCAAGAGCTACACTTTCTTCCATTGAATAGTAAGTCAAGGTTTCAGATAATTTGGATTGCATGTCATATCCTTCCTTTGAATTGTATGGGATTCGAAGTTTGTATAGAAGATCAGCTACTCCCATCACACCAAGTCCAATTCTTCTTGATTCTTTTGATGCTACATCAATTTCATTGACTGGATAATGGTTTACATCAATGATGTTATCTAAGAATCTAGTTGTTTTTCTAATTGTCTCTTCATATTTTTGCCAATCAAATTCATACTGTCCGTCGGCTTTTCGCTTGACAAGTTTTACTAAATTAATTGAACCCAAATTACATGACTCATAAGGATACAGACTTTGTTCACCACATGGGTTAGTAGCTCTTAGTGGTGAACCTCTAGCTTTTGCAAAAACATTGTATTGATTGATTTTATCAAAGAATATCAGTCCAGGTTCAGCGCTTTTCCAAGCTGACATGGCAATCAAATCAATTAGTTGATGTGCGTTAATTTCTCTAATTGGTTCTTGGTTCTTAGGGGAACGTAACATGTACTTTCCATCTTCAGTATTTACAAGAGCATTCCAAAAGTCTGCCTCTATGCCTACACTTACGTTGAAATTTTCAAGAATTCCAGCCTCAGTCTTATTTGTGATGAATTTTTCAATATCTGGATGCCATGCATCAATAATACCCATATTGGCACCTCTTCGTTTTCCTCCTTGTTTTACTACTTCAGTTACTGTGTTTATGATATTCATAAACGAAACTGGACCTGATGCGACACCAGATGTTGAGGCT
>BFAR01000016.1 GCA_008974855.1 archaeon MnTg01 | reverse complement strand
AAATCTATTACAACAAAACTACAATCAAACATCTGATGTAAAAAAATCAATAATCAATACAGTTTCAAAATTGAAGGGACATTATGCCTTTGTTGCAATGTTTGAAAATGGAATTCTTGCAGCTGCAAGATATCATGAACCAATGATTATAGGGATCGGAAAAGATGATTATTTTTTGTCCAGTGATGTTTTAGGCTTTATTGAAAAAACAGATGATGCAATTTACATTGATAATGGTAATTTTATAATTTTAGATTCTTCTGGTATGCAGATTTGTGATTTTGAAGGTACGCCTGTCAAACATCAAATCACCAAAGTATCAAAAGAATTTGCAGATGCATACAAAGGAGATTATGCACATTTTACCTTAAAAGAAATATCAGAACAACCTGAAACAATATTGAACGCGGGGAAAAAAACTGAATCTGCAATAGAACAGACTGCAGATTTTATCAAGCACGCCAAAAATGTATACATTACTGGAAGTGGGACGAGTTATAACGCTGCACTTGTTGCAAAATATCTTATGTCAAAATATGCTAAAGTAAAAATTGAACCAATTATTTCAAGTGAACTTCCCACCTTACTTGATTCAATAGAACCAAATTCAATACTTATTGCGATTTCACAAAGTGGAGAAAGTGCAGATGTGCTTGAAGCAGTAAATATTGCAAAAAAATCAAATGCCAAGATTCTAGCAATCGCAAATCACAAAAACTCTGCACTAGTACACGAATCTTCACTTTTTCTTGGCATGAATTGTGGACCTGAAGTAGGAGTTGCGGCAACTAAGAGTTTCACATCTCAACTAGCAATTCTTTATAGGATTACAGAAAAATTATGTGATGGATGCCTAGATTTAGATTTCAAGGAAGTATCAAACTCTATTTCAAAAATTCTTTCTAATCATTCTAAAATTCAAAGCATAGCTAGAGAATTGAAAAAAGTATCTGACATTTACATTCTGGGACGAGGAATTCATTATCCTATAGCCTCAGAAGCTGCTCTAAAAATGAAGGAACTCACTTACATTCATGCAGAAGGAATCCCTGGTGGTGAGCTAAAACATGGTCCATTAGCTCTTATGGATTCAAATGTTTATGTCATAATTGTTAATCCAAATGATTCTACCTATACTGATACTCTAACTAGTGCAAGAGAAATCAAAGCAAGGGGAGCAAAAATTATTGGTATTTCAGATAAGAACAGTGATGTTTATGATCATTGGATTGAAATTCCAACCATTAAAGAATCCATGTTCCCTATAATTGAAATTATTCCAATACAATTACTATCTTATTATGCAGCTATAGAAAAAGACACGGACCCGGATTATCCAAGAAATCTAGCAAAATCAGTTACTGTAAAGTAATAATTCTTTGATATTCTTTTTCAGTTTTTTCTAATAATTTTTTAGAAGTTAATCCTGTTTTTAATATTGCAGAGATCATTGCACCGCCAGCACCTGCTCCTTCTTTAACAAATCCATCTGAATAAGATCTCAAACCTTGAATTTTAGAATCTTCTAATTTTGGATTAACAATCAAAATTGGTATATCTGCAATTTCTTTTATCATATCCAAAAAATTTGCTGAATCATCATTAACAATGTAAGATGTTGTACCAATTGCAATATTATTTTCATTATAGCCAGTAGTATGACCAAGGGCTAGTACTGCGGCCATTTGAGTTCCTCCTGCTAATAGTACTTTGCAAGTTTGTGAAGCAGTACCCAACATTCCTGCTACTAGTGGAATCATGGGATCACCCAAGTTTGCAATTACATCATACGCATCTTTAGATTTTGATCTCTTTAATGCTGCATTTACTACATTATTTTTTAACTCAATAGGGTTTTCAGGAATACTAGAACTAACCTTAGCATCAATGTCAAAGCCCTTGAGTACTGCCATGGCAGTAGTTGTTCCGGCAGGAATACTCTCACCAATTACAAGACAGTCAGTAAGTGCACCAAGTGTTCTTCCAATAATTCGTCCATATTCAACAGCTCGTAAGACATAATATCGATCTAAAGCGGGTTCATTTTGAATATTTTTTCCATGGTCTAATCCTGTTTCAATAAAAGGAATGTCAGGTAGAATTTTACTTCCAGCATTAATTACAATATGAGGGATACTAGCAGATTCTAGTGCAACTTTGGTCATTATAGCAGGGGTAGGTTTTCCATCAGGAGTCATAGGAACAGAGTCGATACATTTGCATGTTCCATAGTGAAGATATTCTGAATCTGCAGGAGACGTAAATTTAATGAAATCTAAATTTGAACCTGCAATAGTAATTCCAGGTATTTCGCTAGTTTCAGTATAAGAGATTACAAGTGAGAAAAGAAATTTCTTTTCTTCAACTGATTTTACAAAGTTTTGGCCTTTATCTAAATTCCCTAGAATTTCTATATCATTCACTAAAAATTCACTGTCCCATTAACTCCACAAATTCTTGTTCGGTTCTTTTTTGTAATACAAAATTTGATTTTTTTTCTTTGCCTAATGTGGAGGTGGGGGATGAGCCATAATTATGACCAGAGTATAAGACTAAATTTTCATCCATATCATACAAAATATCAAAAAGGCTATGGTAAAGCTCTTTTGCACTTCCTCCTGGTAAATCAACTCTACCGCAATTTCCAACAAAAAGTGTGTCACCTGAAAAAATTTTTCCGTCACCTACCAAGCAAATACTATCCTTAGAATGACCTGGTGTATGAAAAACAGTTAACTCTGAATTTCCAAATTTTATTTTCTCTCCAGCAACTAATTCAATATCATGATCTATAGTAGAAGACTCATGTTGCATTATCTTTGCGCCAGTAGATTTAGCCATGGTTTTGTTTCCTAATGTATGATCAAAATGATAATGAGTATTAACAATGTATTTTATTTTGAGATCATTTCGAGAAATTACGTTTAGAATTTCATTAAGATTCCATGAAGGATCTAAAAGTATTGCGTCACTAGTTTCTTCATCTTCTAATATGTAGGTAAAATTGGCCATGTCTCCCACCTCTATTTGGTGGACTTTCATAACACTCCTACCTCTGCCTCAGGTGGTATTCCAATTTTTTCTACATATATTAATCCACAAAGATCTTTTCTTTTTGGCATACCAATTTTCATTTTATGAAAAGTAACAGTTACGTCTGTTTTGACAAATACGTTACTTGTATTTCCAGTATCAGGGTCAAGACCGGATGGTACATCTACAGCTAACTTGAATGCTTTAGAATCATTTACAAATTTTATTGCCGAAGCATATGGTTCACGTATATCTCCAGAAATTCCCGTACCTAAAATACCATCTACAATAATATCTGCTTTAAATTCAAAACTTATTTTTTCACCAGTGATTAACCTAATTGATTTCATTTTTTCTAAAAGTTCCCAATTCCATCTGCCTTCTTCGGTTTTGATTTTTTCAGGTTGTCCTAATAGTACTACAGTTACCTGTGAACCATAGCCTGCTAAGTGACGAGCAATTACAAACGCATCGCCTCCATTGTTTCCTAATCCTGCAAAAATTAAAATATTTTTTGAATTTAAATTTTCAAATTTTTCTGATAATCGTTTAACTGCAGAAGCACCTGCATTTTCCATCATAAATTTTCTCAAAAATCCCATCTGATGACCATTTTCTTCGATCTGCATCATCTGCTTAACTGTTATATCCATGGTTTATTCAAAAATTGTACATAAAATAAGGGCTTTGGCAAACGACTTTATCCCAGTTTTGAAAGGATAGCACCATGTCATTACAAAATATCAAGTCATCACTAAATAAAATAGCAAAATCACTAGATACTGCACAGAATTCACGCGAATATTTAATAAAAAATACTCGAGATGTTGTAATTTCCTGTAGTCAGTCTATAATTGCTGCTCATAAAGGGGATTTAAAGGAGGCAAAAAAGAAATTAGAAAAAGCACAGAGATTACTTTTGGTAAATAGAAAAAAAGCTGATTCAAATTTAAAACGCTATCTTCTTACACCTGAACAAGAATTAGTTGAAGCCTCATCATTTATTGCCATACTAGAAAACAAACCAATACCATCAATTGGAACTCTAAAAGTCTCAAATGAATCGTACATACTTGGTTTACTTGATCTTATAGGAGAATTGAAGAGACATGTTTTCGATAATATTAGAATTGGAAAATCAAAAGAAGCCTCAAAAATTTTTGAACTTATGGAAAACTTGTACTTGTATCTGTATCCATTTGCAATGTATGATAAACTTGTAAAAGAAGCTAGGAAAAAACTAGATGTTAATCGAAGATTAATTGAAGATGCAAGATCTGCGGTAACAGAAGAAGTTCGAAGAGCCAATTTGATAGATTCTATTAATAAATTCAAAAGAAATTTGTAA
>BFAR01000015.1 GCA_008974855.1 archaeon MnTg01 | reverse complement strand
ACCATCTTTCCAAAAACTAGTTATTGAAAGCATTCAAAAAAGGTTCTGATGATTTTTTTGTACGAGGTACAATTATTGCAATTTTTACAACAATCCCTTCAATATCAGCTTTTTTTATAGCGTCTGCTATAGTTAATGATTTAATCCTTGCTGCTATAATTGCAACAATTGTCCACCTGATCTCTATGGCAATTTCATTTAAGGTTTCAAAAAAAATTTTTTTAAAAAAATAGCACATTTTTAAAATTTAACTTTTATTATGCTAAATCAAGTTTAAAACATGATAGATCTTTCAAAGATTGAAGAAGATCTGACTTCAGTAATCAAACTGACTAATCTTCAAGTTAAAATTTTTCTTTTAATAGTCACTGAAGGGAAGATGACTGCAAAAAAAATTAGTGATAGACTAAGAATTTCTATTGATGATGCAAATTCCATTGGAAAACAACTAATTGAACTTGGTAGTCTGATAGAAATTTCTGAGAATGAATTTGAAGCTATGCATCCTAGATTTACTGCCGTGAATATGTATAGAAAAATGTGTGAAAGAGAAAAAGTAGAATTCAAACGAAATGTAATAGTTGATAATATTGGAGTTGTATTAGAGAGGCCTTATGACGATGCAAGGACTAAATAGAACAAAAATTGAGGAGAAAATTATGGAAATAAATCCCGAAACTTGTAAACACCAGCCAGTATACTTTGCTGCAGTTAACATTAACCTAAACGAAAGAACAATAGGTACAGTAGATGTTTGGCGATGTGGTGTTTGTAAAAAAAGATTTTGTGAAGAAAAACAATTAGGTATTGAATCCATCGCTGATATTGTTGGCATGCCAAAAATTGAATCTGATGAAAAGTGGGCTGTAGTAGTTAGTAAAATACAAAAAGGAAAAGACAAATGGAAATTAGTTAAATTAAAAGAAAATGGAACTTTAAATTTTGAAACTGTTGATGAAAAAATTATTGAATTAAAAATTAAAAATTATAAAATTGAAGATGATCATCATTGGAGTTTTCTAATTGATGAAAATCTTCGTAGAGCTGTTGAGATTTAGGTTTAAGAATTGAACATAAAGGTGCATATCAATAACATTCACGGAAGTCAGATGGCTGCAAAAATTACTGGGAAGTTTGAGATTGATAATAGCTCGTTTAGATTTACCGCAATAGCCTTTGGAAGAATTGGGGGACAAAACGTAGGGGTAAAAATTTCAAAAACTACAGAAAAAGCGTTAGAAAAGTTAGGTTACGTTGCAGAAGATGTGATTATAACTATACAAAAAAATTTGTTACAGGGGGATCTCACTCTCCCAGAGGGATTAAAAAGAGAATCTTTTGTTGATGATTAAAATTCAGCTTCACTGAGAGCTTTTTCACAGGAGCATCCTCTTGTTTTTGGAATCTCATCAATTAAAAAAGTCAGCAATTTTTTTGTCGTTGAAACATTTTTTGATAATGTTTCTAATACTTCTTTTGCGGTTACAGGTTTATCTGACCAAACATCATAATCCGTTACAGTAGATATAGACGCATAACAAATTTGTGCCTCTCGGGCTAATTGACATTCTGGAACTAGAGTCATTCCTATGATATCGGCATCTAATGATCTGAAGAATTTTGATTCAGCTTTCGTTGAAAACCTTGGTCCTTCAATGCAAACATAAGTACAATTCCTATGAATTGATATATTTTGATTTTTTGCAGTATTTAGAATTACATCTTTTAATTCTGGACAAAATGGTTCTGCAACTGAAATATGAATTACTCTTCCATTTTCTGAAAATGAACCATCACGTGATTTTGTAAAATCAAGAAATTGTGAAGGTAACGCAAAATCTCCCGGTGCAATTTCTTTTTTAAGACTACCAACCGCAGAAGGTGCAATAATTCGTTTAACTCCAAGTTCTTTAAACGCAAAAATATTTGCTTTAAAATTTATCATATGGGGCGGTATAGTATGTTTTTTTCCATGTCTTGGCATGAATGCGATTTTTCTATCTTTGAATGTTCCAAGAGTAATTGTATCAGAAGGTTTTCCATAGGGTGTATCTATTGAAATTTCCTTTGTGTCTTGCAGTAATCCAGAATCATAGATTCCAGTCCCACCAAAAATTCCAATCTCTGCTTGATCCACCATTAGTATTTCACCAACGATTTGCAGTTGTATTTTTCAATTTCTTTAATCCCTCCTAGATCAGTTAATTCTATTATGAATGCAAAACCTGCTACCTTTCCACCCATTTTTTCAATTAATTTAGCAGATGCTTTTGCAGTTCCACCCGTAGCTAAAAGATCATCACAAATGACTACTCTTTGCCCTTTTTTCAATGCATGTTTTTGAATCTCAATTACATCTTTCCCATATTCTATACTATAGGAAATTTTTTCTGTTTTTCCAGGCAATTTACCTTTTTTTCGAATCATGATCATTCCTTTTTTATAGTGCAAGGCCAAGGCACAAGCAAACAGAAATCCACGTGATTCAATGCCTGCAAAAATTTCAAAATCCTTTGTATGGAAATATTTTGTAAATTCCTCTACCACATAAGAGATAGCAGATGGATCTCTTAGAATTGGACTAAAATCTCTAAATAAAATGCCCTTTTTGGGGAAATCGGGAAACTCATCAATTTTCTCTTTTAGATTCATTGTTATGGAAGCTGATGTTGAGGAATAAAAATTAATTCAGTTTACTTGATTTAAAAAAGTTATTGGTAATCAAATGTTGTTTCTCCTTCATCTATGGGATCTGTTACAGTAATCAAATAAGTGCCAGATGCAAAATCATTAGGAATCTTCCATAGAACTTCAAATATTCCTACACCAGTTGTTCTTGCTGTAATCTCATCTATCTCATTATCTGCATCATCAAAAATGGTAACTACAACATTTTGCTTGATTGACGCTCCATATCCTTTAATAGATAAAAATTCACCTGTTGCTAAAACTTCAATACCATCGACATATACTGCCAAACCTTCTTCTATATCGCCTTGTACAGTTATTTCATAATCATCAAAGTTTGGACCACTTTGTGCATGAATGGTCCAGTCGCCAATCTGAGCATCTAATGGGATTCTAATTGAGCTTACAGAAAAAACTCCATCTTTGTTTGTGAAGGTTTCTTTAGTTTTAACAATTTCCCCATTTGGATCTCTTAGTTGCAAAGTTATTAGAACATTTTTAGATGTATCACCAAGAATCAAAATTGAATCTCCAGGTTGGTAGGCATCCTTTGTAGAACGAACTTTTATTTCACCAGAACCAGTTAAAAGCCCAACTGAAAAAATTTCAGATGTCTGTGTGTTTGCTCTTGTTATAACCGTAGTATATACTCCTGAAGAATATCCTGTTAAATCTAATTCATAATTTGATTGACCATCTGGTCCTAAAATTATAGTGTCTGTAAACTTGTTCTTATCTGATGGATCTACTATCAATAAAGAAACTGTTGAACTAACGGGACCTTGAATTTCTATGATTAAAGTTTCATCTTGTGAATAATTGAGTTTATCAAATTTTATTATCAGCTTTTCTACTGGTGGTTCACCTAAACCAACTAGAACAATATCTATGTCCTCTCCTTGGGAAGCAAATAAGACATAGGTTCCTTGAATGGTTGATGGGAGAGTAGTAAA
>BFAR01000014.1 GCA_008974855.1 archaeon MnTg01 | reverse complement strand
AACAAGAAAAAGAATGAAGCCTTTTGAAAGACTAGTCAAAAAATATGGTGCTGCTGCAGCATTTGTAGCAGCTGCTACTCCAATCCCTGATGATTTGATATACATTCCACTTGGTTTAGCAAAATACAATCCAAAAAGATTTTTTATTGCCACGCTTACAGGAAAATTTGTTCTAAGCTACACAATTGTGCTAATAGCTCACTTTGTTGGATTATCTATCCTTGATCCTTTACTTGAAAACGTCGAAAGTACAAGTACTATTTATCTTGGAATGATTGTATTTGCAGTAATCCTTACAGTCATGATTATTTTGTTACTTCGTCTAGATTGGGCAAAAATTCTTGGGAGATTTGCCCCTTGGACTTTAGATGATAATGAAAATGATAAAGATTAGACTTGTATTTTAAAATTCCAAAGCTTATCAATTCCATTTTTTATTCCAATTCTTGGATTTGATTTAATCTTTGTAGGCTTTACTCCTTCAGTAATGTACAAACTAGACTGTTTGGTTAAATTCTCGCCATATTGTTTTTTTGTAATCTGCATTGCTTGAGTTAATTTTGCAGGACCATTAGTAAGATTTGTAATTGAACTAATTTTTCTATTTTTTATCATCTCATTAATTCCAAGATTGGGAGAAATTGAACGAATTAGTACGGCTCCTGCATCATAAGAGTCGCTTCTGGCTACTGCATTTACACAATAATGCATCCCATATGTGAAATAGACATATGCTATTCCTACATGTCCGAACATGACTTTGTTTCTATCTGTTAATCCCCCAAATGCATGACTAGCGGGATCATCTGCATGACGGTATGCTTCTGTTTCTGTGATAATACCAGATATTATTTTACCTCCGGTTCTCCTCACAAGAGTTTTACCTAGAAGATCCTTTGCCACTTTAACAGTATTTCTTGCATAAAATGATCTAGGAAGTACTTTCATTGTTTCTCACATACTATTTACTTCATTTACTAATTTTTTCATATCATTTTTGAGTGAATCCATTAATTTTTGATTATAAATTATTGCTGCTGGATGCACTGTTAAAAAATACAACTTGCCATCTTTTTTTACAAACTTTCCTCGCTCTTTTGTAATATTTTGTCCACCAAGAATTGATTGGTAGGCAGTATTTCCCATAATGCAAATAACTTTGGGTTTGATTAACGCAATCTCTGATTCGAGATAATTTCTACAAGATTCTTTTTCGGTTTGTAACGGTACTCTGTTATTTGGAGGTCTACATTTTACCACATTCGTAATGTATACAGAATCTCTAGATATTCCTGCATATTCTAGTGCGTCTGATAGTTTTTTTCCAGCTGTTCCAACAAATGGTTCTCCTATCTTGTCTTCACTTCTGCCAGGAGCTTCTCCGATGAAAATTATTTCAGAGTTGTGATTACCTTTGCCAGGCACTGAATTATTTCTAGTCTTACAAAGATCACATTTTGTACAAGACACAACTTGATTTCTTACTTGCTCTAAGGAACTAATCGACATTCAGACGCTCCTAACTGTAGCACTAGCCCTAATTGACGGACCACCATTTCCCATAACCATTGACTGCATTGGATCCCCTTTACCACAATTTGTAATTGGTCTTACAGTAAAATCATTACCACACGCATCAATTGATCTGAAAAAATCAGGAGCCGTTCCTAAAACAATTACATCTCTTAGTAAATCAGTAATTTGACCATTTTCAATTTTTTGAGCAAATTGACACGAAATACTCCAGTTGTATCTTTTCATATCTATTGAGGGAATTTTCATATTAGAAATCAAGTATCCATGTTTGACATCTGAAATCATTTCTTCTGGCTTCCAATCTCCCTTATCAATACAGGTACAAGCCATACGAATTAACGGCATATATCGGTATGATGTAGCCCTCATGTTTGCATTTGGTTTTGTATGAAAAATTTCTGCTGTCTCTCTACTTTGCATATGATTTGTTAGTATTCCATCTTCAACAAGATTAGTTCTACTAGCTTTATTTCCCTCATCATCATATTGATACCATCCAAGAGTTCCCTCCATTGTAGGATCATCAAACACATTGAGAATATCTGAACCAATTTTTTTATTTAATTTTCCTGACCACCATGCCCCTCCTGCCCAGGCCATCTCTTTTCCTAAAACTCTATCTGCTTCAGAAGGATGACCCAGAATTTCATGGGTTAACAATGCAACAAAGTCTGGATTCATTATTACTGTAGCCTTTTCATTATTGGCAGGTTTTGCATCAATTAGTTGTGAAGCTTTATTGGAAATAAATTTCGAAGTTTCAGTTATTTCTCTTTCAGAAGATAATTTTTCAATTCCTCCTCGTCCCCCTTCAACAATGTTTACTGTTTGTGTTATGCCATTCTCATATGCAGTGGCAGCAAGATTAGCTATAACATCTGTAAAATTTTGAGAAATCTTAGAACCTTCACTATTTGTAAAAAATTTTGATACTATATTGTATCCCATACTGACGTGAGATTTTATAATTCGTTTATCCTGTAGAATTATTTTATCACAATCATATCCAATTTCAATTAGCTTATCCATTGTTGGAATAATCTTTACAGGAAAATCAATTTTCTGATTTACTGGATTATTATTTCCAATTTTTGATTTGTGTTTCTTATTGGAAGAATAGTTTTGTGCAGTTTTTACAGCATCCTTAATTCCTTGTTTTACATCATCTAATGATAGTGGATTGGAGATCGAAAAAAACCCCCATGTTCCTTCATTTAAAACTCTAATTCCTAAACCTTGCTCATTTTTTGTAGATGAATATTCTACTTCACTATTTTCTATAAGAAAACCTTGCTTTTTACTATTTTCTGCTCTAACATCACAGTATTGACATCCTAAAGTTAATGCATATTCAACAGCTTTTTCCGCAATATCCTCTAGATTATTTTCCACATTTTCAATTTATTTACTGGTATTGCTAAATCTTATGCAATACCTGAAATTACAGGCATTGTGAAGTAAAACTCATCTTCAAAACCATCATCTGTCTTCCCCTGTTTTTGTAAAGCTTCAAGATATGCTCTAGAATCTGGGTAAAAGTCTCGATTACAGTCTTTGATTACCTCTATGGCTTCCATCGTCATGTCTACTAGTAGCAAAAACCTCATGTTTAGGCCTATGTTGGATTATTTTCAGTTTTTAGATCAGAATGATTTACTATTTCATCGGTTCAGAATCTTTGGGTAAAATAAAAGAAAAGGTGGTCCCAGATCCTGGAGTACTTTCAGCTGAAATTGTACCTCCATGCTCTTCAACTAATCCTTTACAGATTGCAAGTCCTAACCCACTACCTCCAACTTCTCTTGTTAGCGAGGTATCAACCTGATAGAATTTTTTGAAAAGCCCTCCTTGTTTTTCTATAGGAATCCCTGGACCATTATCTTTTATATTTATCTTAACTTCTTTGTCCGAGTCTTCAACAAAAACTTCGATAACTCCTGTATCGGGGTTTACTACATCTAGTGCATTTTTTAGTAAATTAGTTAACACTTGCGTAATTCTTTCTCGATCATGTGGTACTAGAATCTCTTTATCCAAATGTTGCTTTATAGTAATCTTATTTTCTGATGCACGAGGCTGAAACGCTTGAATGGCAACATCTATCGTATCTTTAATGTTTTGTTTTTCTTTTTTTACAACTAGTTTGCCAAGCTCAAGTTTTTGTGCATCTAAAAGATCTGATATAATTCGTAGTAATGATCCTGCACTTGTTTTAATGATCCTTAACCTGTCTTTTTGTTTTTCAGTAAGTGAACCCAAATGTTCACCTAATAGCATATCCACGTAGCCTTGAATTGGTACTAGCGGTGTTTTTAATTCATGTGTAATCATTGACAAAAATTCATCTTTTGCAATGTCAGTTTCTTTTGCTTCCTCAGTTTTCTGTTTAATTGTATCTGACATTATGTTAAATGTATTTACCAGCTGGCCAATTTCATCATCTGCTTTATAGTTAATTTTTTCACCATAGACTCCTTCTTTAACTCTGGACATTCCTGTTGAAATTATTTTCAGTGGATTAAGAGATTGTCTAACTACAACTATTACAAGAAAAAAAATTGCAATATCCACAACTAAAAGTGTTTGGACAATTATTCCTCTTTGTGAACTATTAGATAGTATTTCTTCATTCCATGAATCAATTAAAGTATCAAGTGATGATATCAAGAGAATTTTTTGTGTTTTAAAAGAACCAAATGCTACATCAAAATCTTCAGTATGTAGCGAATTTTCCTCTAAAATCTTTATTCTAAGCTGAACTGCTTCCCATAAAGGATCTAACTGTCTTAATGCATTAGAATTTTCTCTTGGAATCGGAGCTAGTTCCTCAGAAATTTGACCAATACTTTCTAAATCCAAGTCATTTGTAGGAATTTGTAATAGTTTTCTAATTCCTACTTCAAACATTATTCTTTCTTCGTGAAGTTTTTCACGAATTCCTACATCTTCTCCAATTGAAATTAAGAGCGCATCTTGTCCTATACTTTTTGATAGTTCATGTAGCTCACGTGTAATTTCCTCATGCCTGTTAAAGTCTCTACCTAATGTCTCGACTTCCTTTATTACAGAATCAGTAGAGAGTGCCATTTCCCCATTTTTACCTAAAATGTAGTTTACTGCATCTTTTGCTTCATCGTTTGAGACTGCTCGTATCTGAATTTGATCAAGACTATCTCTAACTATATTCCAAGAATTTTCTACTTCACGAAATTCTCCTAGAAGAATTGTAGGAATAACCACTATGGGTTGTCCTCTAATTACTCCTCCATCTTCTAAGACGTTAAGGACTGATTGAAACTCATTGGTTTTTTCTTTTAGAATTTCTCTATCAGCTTCAAATCCATTAGCAATAGAGTTTGCAAGACTATCAAATGTTTCAACTTTGACTTTGAGGTCTGCTACACGAATAATTGTATAAGATTCATAAGTATTTTCTTGTCCTGATTGGTATAATAAAGTGAGATTAACTGCTGCAGCTGCAATTAGTATTCCTACTAAAAAGTAAGTTTTTAGAATAATCTTCAATACTTAAACTGTAAATTTCAAGAGAGTATAAAAATACCGCCTAAAACCTTTAGATCATTATAATGTCTGATGAATTCATTAAAGTTTCAACTCAAGAAATTAATGAAGAGATCGCTTTAATTAAGAAAATCTTGGAATCATGTAATACAGATTCAGATATTTCAAAAAATTCTCAAGACATTGAAGGTCATATTCATAAAATCAAAGGCTTGGCACCCATGATGGGAAAACCAGGAATTGGTGAAATTGCAGCATTAAATGATACATTGCTTAATCATATCATGGAAGGACAAAATATGGAAGGGATATTAACAATTTTAACCGAATCCACTGTTTTTATGACTAATTCTATGAATGGACATGAACAAAACACTAACGAACTAAAACAAAAGATGGAAACCAACTATTCGAAATATTTGGACTGATCTGCCTCTTAAGTAACAAACGTTTCATCTTTTTATGGCAAAAGTTCTAGTTGCAGATGATTCAGATGCAATACGCCAAGTTTTACAGGATATCATATCAATTGGCAAACACGAGTTAGTTGGAGAGGCAATTGATGGTATTGAGGCAGTTGAGAAATTCAATGAAATTCAACCTGATCTTTTATTATTAGATCTTGCAATGCCAAAAAAAGATGGATTGACTGCAGTCAAAGAAATCATGGAATTTAACCCAGATGCACGAATCATTCTCATAACCGCAAGCGATAATCAATTCATAATTACGCAATGCCTTGAAGCAGGTGCTATTGCCTCAATCTCAAAGCCCTTTGACTTTGATAAAGTACTCCAAGTCATTTCTGACGCACTTTCCGTTTAGATTAATTCAGTTATGAATAAAAGTAGCATGAATGAGCTTTAATCATTGTCAAAAATTGTATTAGATACAAGTGTGATAATTAATGCCTACATTTCTAAACAAGTTGAATCTGGAACTATTAAAAATACAGAAATTATCATACCAGTAGCTGTTCTAGATGAGCTCCAATCAGAAGCTTCACAGAAAAAAGAACAAGGTTTTACTGGTTTAAAAGAACTAAAAAAACTTCAAAATATTTCAAAAGAACATGGAAATGTAATTAAATTTGAAGGAACAAGACCAAGTTTTGATGATATAAAACTATCAGGACATGGACGAATTGATGCAATCATCAAAGACATTGCAAAACAAAATCATGCAATTCTTTACACCTCAGATCATGTTCAAGCTTTAGTTGCAGAGGTTGAAGGAGTAGAAGTTAGTTATCTCAAACCTGAAATGATTAAAGGTGAATTAGAATTTTTGAGATTCTTTGATACTCAAACAATGAGCATACATCTTAAAGAAGGCCTGAAACCTATGGCAAAAAAAGGAAAGCCAGGTTCATTTAATCTCCAAGAAATTGAGGATAAAATATTAACTCGGGACTATCTTGAAAAAATGTCTCAACAAATATTAGATGTTGCAAAAACTAACAACAAAAGTAATCTAGAGATTTCAAAACACGGAGCTCTTGTGATTCAACATGAGGATTACAGAATATCTATAACATACCAGCCTTTTTCAGAAGCATATGAAATCACAATAGTTCATCCAATTGTCAGATTGTCATTAGAAGAATACGAGTTATCTGAGAAGCTAAAATCTAGATTTGCTGAAAGAGCTGAAGGAATTATTATTTCTGGTCCTCCAGGCTCTGGAAAAAGTACACTTGCCTCTGGTCTTGCAGATTTTTATCAAAAGGCTGGGAAAATTGTAAAAACATTTGAATCCCCTCGTGATTTACAAGTAGATTCTGCTATTACCCAGTATGGAAAACTTGAAGGAAGCTTTGAAAACTCTGCAGATATTTTACTTTTGGTAAGGCCTGATTATACTATTTTTGATGAAGTGAGACGACGTGAAGATTTTGAAACATTTTCAGAACTTAGATTAGCCGGAGTAGGTATGGTTGGAGTTATTCACGCAAACTCTCCAATAGATGCTATCCAACGTTTTATTGGAAAAATTGAGCTGGGAATAATTCCAAGTGTAATTGACACTGTAGTTTTTGTAAGTGAAGGAAAAATCTCCAAAGTGTATGAATTAAAACTCAAAGTAAAGGTCCCATCTGGAATGACAGAACAAGATTTAGCAAGACCTGTAATAGAAATACGCGACTTTGAAGAAAATACCTTGGAATATGAAATCTACACATTTGGTGAAGAAAACGTCATAATTCCTATCTCAAAAAATTCAACAAAATTAGGTATTGAAAAACTAGCTGAGGATAAAGTAAGAGATACATTTAGAAGATTTGATCCTAGTGCTGAAGTAGAAATTTTATCTGGTAATAGTGTCAAGGTAATGGTATCTAAACAGTATATCCCATCTGTTATTGGACGAGGCGGTTCAACAATTAATGAATTAGAAAAAATGCTCAAATTACACATTGATGTTGTTCCAAAAGATTCTTCAGCTTCTACATCAAACACACCTTCAGACGATTTTGAATTATCTTTTGATTTTTCTGAATCAAAGACATCATTATTGTTTAATGTAGGTAAAGAAAATGCGGGAAATTATGGAGACGTTTACCTAAATAATGAATTTCTTACTTCATTTAGAATTACCAGAAAAGGCCAGATTAAAATCCCAAAACATTCTAGTCCTGGAAAACGATTAACGAGAAACGCTTCCTCCAAAGACTCAATTCAAATATTTCTCAAAGATTAGAGGAATTTTTTTAAATTTTACGGTATTGTAGCTAGAGAAATTCCTACTTCTCTAATTGATTCTGCAAAATCCATGGCTTCATATCTATATGGCCATTTACCAAAATCCGTACTACCGTATTTTAATCTCTTTTTAATTCGTTCAATTATCTGAACAATTTTTTGCTTTTCATCGCTACTGAGCACTTCTCCAATTTCATTTAGACTTTCTTCAAACTCTTTGACAGTTCTAGCAATACTTGTAATTTGCATTCTATTTTCAGGAGTAATCGGTCTTTTTTCAAATACTATTGGTTGTATAATCCGCATTTGATTTAGAAGAGATATTACATCATTTCTTAATTTTGTTTTTGATACTATTTTTTTGATTTTATGTTGTTCTCTTGCAAGTTGAATTTGTATAGTTAGAACAATACTTGTAACAATTGCACCAATTAGAATTGCATATAGAATCGTTAAATCACATCCCTCAGTACAATCAAACGGATTATTAACTATCTGTTGAACACTATTAGATAACTCCCCAAATGCATCCTTTAGGACCACAATATAATTACATGAATTTTTAACTAGAGCATTATGCTGTCCATTTTAATGAACACATGTTTTTTGTGAGATTGTCGCCTCATCAACTATTATTAAAATTCTGAACAATTTTTGGGTTTGATTTTAAAAATGTAATAAATTTTCTTAGCTGTCTAATTGTTTTTGGATTTAGATGATGTTCGATTCCTTCTGCATCTTGATTTGCAGTGTCATGGCTTACACCTAATATTTCAAAAAACTCTAGTAAGATTCCGTGTTTTTGTCTAATTGTGTCAGCTAACTGATTTCCTTTTTGTGTTAGATTAATTCCATGATATTTCTCATATTCCAGATATCCATTTTCATCTAGTTTTTGTAGCATTTTTGTAACACTTGGAGCACTAACATTCATGTATCGTGAAATATCTAATGTAGTTGCATACCCTTTTAGTTCTACTAATTCTAAAATTACTTCAAGATAATCTTCCATTCTGCTGCTAGACCCAGTACGAGCAATTTCATGTGCTGCCTTAATCGATTCAAGTCTTCTAGTATCTTTTTTCTCCAAGTTTAATTCCAATAGACATGCTCAGATATAATTTAGTGTCTCTTGGCTTGATCTTTTCGCCTCCAGTCATGAATGTTACTATTTTTGACTATGGAGTAATCAAACTTGATCATTGAATTTTATCTAATTTTTACAAAATAAGTACCAGGAATGGATGATTCACTTAATCTTAAATTAAAAAAATTAAAGGCAATGTCAGGTTCAGTAAAAAGAAGGGCCCAATTGTATTCTGATTTGTCCAAAGTGGATGATAAAAAAACTGCACAATCTCTTGGTGCTTTAAACAAAGCTCCTGCACCAGGTAAAAAATTACAAAAAATTGGGTTTATCATGTTTTGGGTGCCTGAACCAAGCGGTGTCACATGTGCAATAGGTGGACCTATGATACTTGCTGGAAAATATCTAGATAGAGTTTACAACGGTTCTACAATTCATGATATAGGAACTCAAACA
This sequence comes from archaeon MnTg01, assembly GCA_008974855.1. Classification (GTDB taxonomy): domain Archaea; phylum Thermoproteota; class Nitrososphaeria; order Nitrososphaerales; family Nitrosopumilaceae; genus CSP1-1. The sequence goes on along the minus strand of BFAR01000014.1, from coordinate 227 downwards.
AAAAACACACTTTCCTCAATTAATGATTTTAAAAAATCTTTAGTGTAATGAACTCTTTTAGTTTTTATTCAGAATCACTTCAATCATAGTATGACATCACGAGTTCAAGTTTTGGTCCCAATTACTATAGCTGCTCTAATTGTAGGCATAGCTGGAATGCTATCCCTCCCAAGTGATGTAAAACTTGAATATGTAGAATTTCCTCGAGGTATGGTAAAACTAGATGA
>BFAR01000013.1 GCA_008974855.1 archaeon MnTg01 | reverse complement strand
GGTTGTCCAAGTAAAATCCAGCTTGAAGTTCCCATTGAACCAGGTATGAAAACAGGTTGACCCAAGTCTCTGTATTTTTTTGGAACTTCATCTTTGTTTGCAGGAAATGCTCTAGTTGCACCTTTTCTGTGTACAACAACAGATTTTTGCTCGCCATTGATTGTGTGTTTTTCAACTTTTGCAATGTTGTGTGATACATCATATACTAAATCCATGCCGAGATCTGATTCAGATTGTTTGAAAACTCTTTGAAATGATTTTCGTGTCCAATGAGTAATCATTTGTCTATTACTCCATGCAAAGTTCAAAGCTGCAAACATTGCTTTTCTATAAGATTCTCCTTCTTCTGAAGAATTTGGAACACATGCTAATTCTCTATCAGCCAACGAAATATCATATTTTTTTAGTGCTTGTTCTGAGATTCTAAGATAGTCACTACACACTTGATGACCAAAACCACGAGACCCACAATGTGTAAGAATAGTTACTTGATCTTTTTCTATTCCCATTCTTTTGGCAGCTTCTTCGTCATGAATTTCTGCAACCTTTTGTACTTCAAGAAAATGATTCCCAGAACCCAAACTTCCAAGTTGTGGTGCTCCACGTTTACGAGCTTTATCTGAAACTTTATTGGGATCTGCATTTTCCATTTGTCCATTTTCTTCACATACCTCTGCATCTCCCTTAACACCATATCCATTGTCAACTGCCCAAGGTACGCCTTTAACTAACACTTCATCAAGTTGTGAATTACTAAGTTTAATCGCACCCTTTGACCCCACTCCTGAAGGTACCGAATTGAAAAGATCAGCTACAAGTTCTTTTAATTTTGGTCTTACATCTTTTTCTTTAAGATTTGTACGTAACAGTCTTACACCACAATTGATATCATAACCAACACCGCCAGGACTAATCATTCCCTCCTCTGCATCCATGGCAGCTACACCACCTACCGGAAAGCCATAACCTTCATGACCATCAGGTAAGACTACTACATTTTGTACTGTCCCAGGTATAGTTGCAACATTTACTGCTTGTTTTAATGTTCTATCACTCATCATTTTTTCAAGAAGCTTTTCAGTTGCGTAAATAATGACAGGAACATTCATTCCGATTTTTTCGTCTTTTTCAATTTTGTATGTTAGGTTTCCAATTTTTTTGGGGATTAAACTAGACATTAATATCGGAATTTCCCTTGCCAAGACAATTTAAATCATAAGTCAAATTATAGCAAAATGGAAGCTAACAGCAAGCGAGGACTTGCGACTTTTCTGAAGTCATATGAACTTGGCAATCTTTTTCTAGAAACCATGTGGGTAATGACAGAGTTAGCTTCCATTATGTATATGTAATAATCATATTTAGGAGTAGATCGTTTGGCAATTATTGCCAAAAAACAATAGCTTTATGATTTTTTAGGGATTATCTTTTGCCAATGCTAATTGATTTACAAGATCCGTCGACGTGATGATTCCAATTACTTTTTCATTTTCAACAACTGCAAGCTTTCGAAGTTTTTTAGAAGACATCATACTAGCTGCAACTAAAATGGTTTCGTTTAAGTTAATTGTTGTCAAAGGGTATGATGCAACTTTATCGATTGGTGTGTCTAGAGGAAGTTTTTGTGTAGTTATTTTTATCGCAAAATCCCTATCGGTAATCATTCCTGCAGGAATGTTATCTTTTTTCACTATTATTGCACCAATTCCTCCTTTTGCCATTAGGTTAGCAATTTGAAAAACAGTTGTAGCAGAATCTGCCGATATCAATGAGTTATTCATGATATCTTTCACTAAGGTTTCAGCTAATGATTTTGTTAAATCCACCACATCCCGTACATGATAAAGATCCTCCTTTTAGATAAATTAGATCGTATTGTTCTCAAGTAAGTACCAAAATTGGAATTCGACAATATCTTGCCGGTTTTAGTAACAACAAAAAATTTTTTGAGGATGAAATTTATGATATCATTAATGCCTAAATCAAGGATCAGAGAAACCATACCGATAGTCTTTCTTTTTTGTTTTCAAGTCAGATTATGAGTAGATTTATTTTCGATACAAACTGAGATGCAGTATTGTCAATATTACCAATCGATAGTGGACGTTATGGAACTAAAGAGATGTTATCTCTATTCAAAGAGCAAAATAAAATAAATTATCAGTTAGAAATTGAAGGTGCAGCAGCTATTTCACAAAGTGAAATAGGCATGTTTCCAAAAAATGTTGGTAAGGAGATCTTAAGAGTAGTAAAATCGGGAAAAATTACTGTAAAGAGAATTAAACAACTTGAAGCAAAAAGTGATCATGATACAGCATCACTTGTTGAAGCTTTAAGTGAAAAGTGTAAACTTGAAGCAAGACCTTGGATTCATTACGGTCTAACAAGTAATGATCTTGTGGACACTAGTAATTCTATGCAAATGAAAGATGCGTTAGCAATTATTCAGCCAAAGGTTGGAAAACTTGCTTTACTTTTAGCTAAAAAAGCTGTTACTTACAAAAAACTTCCTGCAGTTGGTCGTACTCATGGACAACATACAAGCATTATTTCATTTGGGTTAAAATTTGCTAATTGGGCATCAGAGATGGGAAAACATATTGAAAGAATTGAAGAAATCAAAAAGAGGGTATTGATTTGTAAAACATTAGGAGTTGTTGGAACCGGGTCTCTTATGGGTTCAAAAGCTCTTGATGTTCAAAAAAGAGTAGCAAAAAAGCTTGGTTTGTTTCCAGCTGAAGTTGCAACGCAGATAGTTCCAAGAGAAAGATATACTGAATATGTTTTTCAATTGGCGCTTTTGGGTTCAACACTTGAAAAAATTGCAGTTGAGATACGAAACTTGCAAAGAACAGAGATTAGTGAAGTTGCAGAACATTTCAAAAAGGGACAAATGGGAAGTAGTGCAGTACCTGTAAAAAGAAACCCAACTAAAAGTGAACGAATTACTTCACTTTCAAAATTATTGAGAAGTCAAGTAAATGTTTCATTTGAAAATATACCTCACTGGCATGAACGTGATTTATCTAATTCTGCTAATGAGAGATTTATTCTGCCGATGTGTTCAATTTTACTAGATGATATGCTAGAAACAATGATCAGAATAATTCAAAATCTTCATATCAACACTAAGAAAATAAATCAGAATCTTTACATCACAAAAGGTCAAATTTTTGCAGAATTTCTATTGAAAGCTCTAATCAACAAAGGAATTCCTAGATTCAAAGCTTACAGAGATGTTCAAAGAGTTGCTTTTGAATCGTATGATAAAGAAATAGAATACATTGATGCAATAAGCATGGACAAATCAATATCATCACATCTTTCCAAACAAGAAATTAAAACTATTTTCACTCCAGAAAATCATCTTGGAGCTTCATCATCAATAATTACAAATGTTTCAAAATCAGTTCAAAAAACTTGTAAAAAATTCATCTAGTTCTTATCAACGCTTTGTGAATTTGTGAGCCGTATTGTAATGCTTTTTTTCTTTGATTAGCAGAGATTTCAGGAACGCCTATTTCTGATGCTGCCTTTCTAATAATGTGTTTTCTAATTAGGTCTTCCGAATTTTTAATTTTATTTTCAAGAGATATTTTTTTTGCATATTTTATGAAACGTTCAGACAAAAATGGTTGAAGTATAGTGACTCCAAATTCAGATGATATCGTATTTACAGCCTTCATCATTTTTAATTCATTTTCAAGTTTTGAATCCATAAATTGTTGTACTGCTTTTTCCCCTTCTTTGATAATATCTCTATAAGCATTATACCCACAAAATAGTTCATCAATACCATTTGCGGTAATTACAGTGTTAAGGTGGTTGTTTTGTGCTAAATTTGAAACATAATAAAATGCAATACAATTTTCATTCCATGATAAATTATCTGTGTTGATTTTGGTTTTAATTTTTGATGATATGTCATGAAATGACTTTTCTTCTATTTCAAAAATTTTATGAGGTAACTTCATTATTTCGTTAATTTTTTTTGAAAACAATATATCATGTGAGTTTTGAAAACCAATAGTTAGTAGAGTTACGTTATAATCAAGATCTGTACAGAGTTTTGCTAACAAGGAACTATCGACTCCACCAGAAAAAGCAATACCAATTTTTTTGTCTGATACAGTGTCTTTAATTGCAATTTGTAGTTCTTTTACTAATTCTGATATGCTGTCCAACAAGTATAGTTTTAAGATGGGATACAAAGTGCTTACGGTTATCTATTAAATCAACCTATGGTAGACGCAGATTAAACACCTGGAGAGAGATTTACTGTTTTAGTTTAAATCTCCACTATAGTCGTAATTATTTGTCTCCCGAAGAGAAGGCAGTTGTAAATAAAATAACGTTTTAGTAATGTGTTACCTAGATATCATTAGACTAATTGTTGTTTTAATACCATCAATCGTCCTAATCTTCTCCTGTATTATCTTCCTTACAGCATCCGATGTGGGTCCCACTACCTTAATCACTACATCATATGCACCCCATACTCGGTTAACATCTTTTATTTCGTCAATCATTTGGAGCCTTTCGATTACGTGTTGTTCTGAACCCATTTCGCTTACTATCAGGACATAAGATATTTCCATTAGAACTCCCTTTTATTATCACAGAGATTTTTCAAGAAGGTATCTCAAGTTTGTTCCTGAATCCTATTAATCTCCGCAAAGCCTCAAAGTTCGCAAGAACAGCAACAATAATGAGAAATATTGGAATTAGATTAGTCAGTGCTCCTATGGTAATTAGCAAAAGTCTCACATCACGTCCCATTCTAAATTTGGATTTTTTCATTCCGTTGCCATTTCTAAAGATAGAGTCGTACTTGTCACCTGTGTAGCTGTTAAGGAAACATCCTATGAGAGCAACAAACCCAATTATCCATATCATGCTGTCGTTGTTTATGCTCCAATATCCATAAGTCAGTCCCAAAATAATGGCAGCATCAACATATCTATCCAGAACCGAATCAAGCCAACCACCATATTTTGTCTGCCTTAGCTTAAAGCGTGCTACCTCTCCATCACACCCATCAACAACTGAATGAATATAAACTAAAATCCCACCCAAAATGAGATAGAAATATTCCCCAAGAAAGAACAGAGAAGCCCCAACCATTCCTATAATAAAACTAAGGACAGAAATCTGGTTTGGTGTTATGCTTGTCTTTAGAAGAAGCTTTGATATCCTAATCGATAATGGTCTGTTGAGTATTTTAGAAACAGGTCCATCAGTGTCTTTGCCTAACTTCGAATACAAGAGTCGTTCAGCATTTTTTCGATCCGTCTCGTCGTCGACGTCTATCCAAAAGTTGTCTTCTAGTGGTAAATATCTCATTTTATTTTGTTGTGCTAAAACTTTAACTGCTCCAGACAAGCCTTCGTCTCCGTTTGCAATGCTTTTCTCTAGTGCATCAAAGAAAACTGGATTGCATATGAAGATGCCTGTGTCTATACAATTGTAATTTGTTAAATCCTTCCCAATGGTTTGAATCCTGTGATCTACCGTCAAAACTTTGGTAGCGTCTTCCACATTCAAGTATGATTTAGGATGTAGGTCAACACAAAGTATACACTCATCATTTCCAATCTTTGTTTCCAAAAGACGGTCTAGTATTTTGTGATCATAGTTGTGGTCGGCCATCAAAAGAACAAAGCGTTCTTTCATAAGATTTTTAGCTTTGAGAACAGAAATTCCATTGCCTCGAGTCCATTCATCATTTTGAATATATTCTATTTTGATACCATACTTTTTGCCATCTAACAAGTGATCTCTGATTTTATCGCCGTTGTATCCAACTACAATACAGAATTCTTTTATGCCAGACTTTTTTGCAGTTAAAATTGCTCTTTCAATCAAGCGCAATCCAAGAAGAGTAACTAACGGTTTAGAGTCACCAATAACTCTTATTCTCTTTCCTTCTCCTGCTGCTAGTATCAATGCTTTCAATTCCATTTCACCTAAAAATTTTTACACACATAATAAACCTGAAAATCAAAGCTGTGACTAGCGTTATAAGTGCTTGAACAATCAATTGTGCTTAAATTTGTAAGATCATGTATTTCTAGTTGTTTCAAAATTTAAATTTAAATAAAATCTAATTTAGTTTCGCAATGACTAAATGCAAACAATGTGACAAGGAATTTGAAAATCTAGCAGATAATTTTTGTTCCGAAGACTGCAGAATAATTTACTTTGATAGAAAATCAAATGTTTAGAAAAAATTCCCGTGATATCAATTATGATAATAATCTCTATTCATAAATCATTAAATTAGTTCGAATCTCTGACTTAATCTATTAATTGAACTTGAATGTGGTAGGATTATGGTATTAACACAGTTAACTCATGAAGAAATAGAAAATCATCTCAAAGATATGCCCGGATGGATGGTGGTTGAAGGAAAACTGCATAAAGAATTCCTATTTGACGATTTTAATCAGGCATTTGACTTTATGACAAGGGCAGTAAGTCATATTGATAAAATGAATCACCATCCAGAATGGTTTAATGTTTACAACAAAGTCATCGTAGACTTGACAACTCATGATGCTGGAGGAATAACAGATAATGATATTAAACTTGCAAAAGCTCTGAATTCATTACTTTAAGAGAACCACATTTTATATACAGAACAAAGCCAGTTTTTTCAAATGACCACACCAACGATAATGGATTCAGATTTTCGATACATTGACAAAAATGGTATTCTGATGAAATCACGAACAGAGCTATCCATAGCACAAATGCTCACGTTTCTAGGCAAACAGTATGAATATGAACACAAGTTTTCAATTGATGGAAAAACCGTTTTGATTGATTTCAAAACAGATGATGGATTAATTGAAGTAATAGATAATGATGATGATCTTGAAAAATATAAACAAATCAAAAAATTATCTCCTGAAACAAAAATTATGGCAGTAGGTCATCCAAAATATGCGGCAAAGTTAAAGGAATTAAAAGAAATCGTTTTTTATGACAAAGAACCACAAACAGGTTCTATTTTTATGGAGGACCCATCCTTTGCCTTTGATTATGCTCACATATTACCACTAGTTGAAAAATGTTCAATACTTCATGGTCATACTTCCGCAGTCATGGTGGAGTTGGTAGGTCAAATGAAAAATAATCTATTAGTTGATTTTGGGGATGCAAAAAAAATTATCAAAGAAGCTATTTCATTTCTTGATCATAAATTCTTCATAAATAGAAAATATCTAAAAAAGGAAGATGATTCTCACTACTATATTTCATTTAAAGGACCAAAAGGTATGTTTGATTTACAAGTTCCAAAAGATACAACATATTTGTTGGAAGGAGAAGCAACAGTTGAGAATCTCTCAACGGAAATAATAAAAATTCTTGTTCCGAAATTACCTAAGAACGTAGAGGCAATTGGAGTATACATTTACGAAGGATATAACAAAGGAGCACATATTATTTCACAATTAGCAAAATCATAGGAAATGGAACCAAAAATACAAGAGAAAGCTTGGAATCCAGAAATTGAATTACAAATTATAAAACAGTGGGAAGATTCTCACCTTTACGAGTTTAAACTAAAAGAGAAAAATTTTACCATCGATACTCCTCCACCATATCCATCTGGGCGTCCTTGGCATATTGGTGCAGCATCTCACTATTCACAAATTGATATGATTGCACGTACTGCAAGAATGAAAGGAAATAACGTCTATTTTCCAATAGGAATTGATCGAAATGGATTACCTGTAGAACTTTACACAGAAAAAAAATATGGAATTAGGATGCGCGAAACAGAACGCGATAAATTCATAGATCTTTGTAAAGAAGCACTAGATGATTTAGAATCAGAAATGATTCAGATAATGAAGAGTCTTGGAATAAGTGGAGATTTTTCTAATTATTACAGAACTGACTCGGACGAATATAGAACTCTTACACAAACAACCTTTATCGAATTATGGAGAAAGGGCCTGGTATATCGTGCAAATAGACCAAATAATTACGACTGGGTTTCTGGAACTACTATAGCTGATGCTGAAATCATCTATCAGGATTTATCAACAAAACTAGTCTATATGAAATTTGAAATCAAAGGATTACAAAAAAATATCATAATTGCAAGTACAAGACCAGAATTACTTTGTGCCTGTAAAACGATTATTGTTAATGAAGAGGATGAAAGGTACACTGATTTAATAGGAAAAAAGGTAGTGGTTCCAATTTTTAATCATGAAGTAGAAATTAAAACACATCATTCAGCACAAAAGGAATTTGGTTCTGGTGCAGTAATGGTATGTAGTTATGGTGATCAAAATGATGTTGCGTTATTTAGGGAATTGAAGTTAGATGAAGTAGTAGCTATTGGAATTGATGGAAGGTTAACACAGGTTGCAGGAGAATATTCAGGTCTTAAACCAAAACAAGCCAGACAAAAAATTATTGAAGATCTAGAAAAACAGGGATATGTTGAAAAAATAGAGGATATAATCCATAGAACTCCAGTATCTGAGAGAAGTAAAACCCCGATTGAAATTATTCCCATGGAAGAATATTATCTAAAGCAATTAGATTCTATTGAAAAAATGAAAAAGCTTGGAAAACAAATTAGATTTTATCCTGAAATGCATAAGCAAATTCTCATGAACTGGATTGAATCCATAACCATTGATTGGCCAATTTCTAGGAGAAGATACTATGGTACGGAAATTCCTATTTGGTATTGTAAGGAATGTTCAGAACCATATGTTCCTGAACCTGGAAAATATTACAGACCTTGGAAGGACAAGTGTCCGGTAGATAAATGTCCTAAATGTGGGGCATCAGAGTTTGTTGGGGAGGAAAGAACGTTTGATACTTGGATGGATTCTAGTATTTCACCACTTTTTGTATCAAAATTTGGAAGTGATGAAGAGTTTTTTAAAAAAACTTTTCCAGCTACCATTAGACCACAAGCAAAAGATATTGTTCGAACGTGGTTATACTACACTCTTTTACGATGTGAGCAACTTACAGGACAAAAACCATGGTCTGAAGCATGGATTATGGGATATGGGTTAGACGAAAAAGGAATGAAAATGAGTAAAAGTAAAGGAAATGCCTTAGATCCCCTTCCAATTATTCAAAAATTTGGAGCAGACACTTTTAGGTTTTGGAGTGCAAGCGAGATTAATCATGGGCATGATTTTAGATGTTCTGAACAAAAAATTGAATCAACAAGAAAGTTTCTAAGCAAATTATGGAATGTTTCTAGGTTTTTGTCCAGTTTCCCCATTTTGGAATCGGCAAATTTAACACCCTCTGATGAATGGATTTTGTCTGAGCTTGATAATCTTGTTTTAGAATGTGAAAGAGGATATGATGAATATAATTTCTTTATCCCAGCTGTAGCAATAAGGGAATTTACGTGGAATTTGTTTGCTGCACAGTACATCGAAATGGTGAAGGCTAGAGCGTATGGAATTGGGTTTTCAGATGATGAAAAAAATTCAGCAACATTTACTCTTCATAAGACATTATCAACTATTTTGAAGTTATTGGCTCCAATTACTCCATTAATTACCGAACATCTGTGGCAGCAACTATATTCTAATGAAAGCATTCACAATGAATCTCAAGTTCAAAAAGAAAAACACAAAGATATGCGAAAATATACTACAGAAATTATTGAATTTAATTCCAAGGTATGGAATGAAAAAAAGAGTAAAGGTCTTTCACTAAAAGATTCTATATCAATTGAAGTTCCAATAAATCTAGAAATTTTCAAAAAAGACCTTAAAGCAATGCATACAATAGAATAAAATCATATATTCATTATTCCTTCAGAAATTAAATATTGAATTCCTGAAACAAAATCAGAGTCTCCGATTAGATCATCAGCCCACCAACCTGCATTGTTCTTAATCCATCCTGGAATTTCTTGAGATGTAGAAGTTCCTGACTGGGTTACAGGTATTGTCATTATTCCTTCAGTGATTAAATATTGAATTCCTGAAACAAAATCAGAGTCTCCGATTAGATCATTAGCCCACCAACCTGCGTTATTTTTTACCCAAATAGGGATTTCAATTATAGTTTCTGAAATAATTTCTTCTATTCCTAATTCTAAAACATCGGTTCCAATAATTTCAACTTGCGTATCTCCTGCAAAGAATGGAATAATTAGTGTACGACTATTTGCACCATTAGTGATTTCAATATACTCTGTATCAAAACCATCTACAATTACAAAGAAGATATCATCAGCATTATTGAATTTAGCATCTAAGACTGTTCTAGGAAATGAAATTTGTAAAATTCCATCATCTGTAGAATCTATTTCAACAATTAATTCAATGAAATCTGTGTCAATAAACATGTCAGCAACAGTTCCTCCTTCAATTTCATATTCAATGTTTTGATTTTCTAGAACAAATGAAGCAGCTTCTGCAGATGAGATTACTAAAGAAATTGAAAACAATAAAGAGATAGCGCCTAACGCGTTAGTCTTCATAGAAAAATTAGATGTAAAGCCCCTCATTTTTATCAAAGCTTCATTCTTGTGAAATTCCAAGTTCTTCTTTGAGTTCTATAACAATAGTTTGACCTTCATCGTTTTCATATTCTTCAAATTCTATGTAAGTTTCAATTTCTTCAATTGTAAAGTCGGTATTATCTGCAATATATTGTATTATGAGTTCTCTATCAGTTTCTTCTAGTTCAAATTCTAGTTCTTCATCACCAATCTTTACTTCAATCTTTGCAATGCCATCTTCAATTTCTACTTTAATTTCAATTTCTTCTTCATCGTTAGTTTCATCATCACCATTTTCTGCACATTCATCAATGTAATCGCCGTGTGCTAAATGAGCTCTCATTGCATTAACTGAAATGCTTAATGTATGTGCATTATCGGGATTTCCTGGTGGGACATGACAGATTTCAATCTTTTTACTTTCATAGTCTATAGGATAACTATCTAAGTCAGATGTATTTGGATGATCATGTTCTCTGATTTTGTTTTTGTATTTTTCTTTTAACTCATTGATTATTTCATGAATCTTATTTTTTCTATCAGTATCTTGAGATTTTAATTGGTTTTTAAGCTCATCAAAATGTTGTTTAGATTCTAATTTTAAATTTTTAATATTCTCTCTAAATTCATGTTTTAATAATCTAAGTTCATTACGTTTAATTTCAGATTCAATTTCATCTTCACTATCTTCATCTACATCTGAAATGGTTGAAATTCTTAGTTGTGCATATTTTTCTTTAAATTCATTTTTTAATTCTTTATATTTTTCTTTTAGTTCTTTTTTATAATCTACGAAAATCTTTTTCTTTTCTTCTAATTTTATCTTATACTCTTCCCTTAGTTCTTTTTTGAATTCTTTGTCTTTCGCGATTTTTTCTTTTCGTTCTTCATCATTATCTGATGAATCACCAGCATAGGCAAAATTAGTTGCAGAAATGCTTACAAGTAGAGCAGAAATTGCAAATATTACAAGGAGATTATTTCCTTTCATTTAATATTTTCAGTTCAATAATTGTTAAAAAGCATTACGTAGAAAAGTTACTACAAACAGTCGTAATAATTATTTATTTTTTTCAAAAGATTGTTGTATTATTTTTACAAAATATTTGTGCAATGAAATATCAGTTGTTAATTCAGGATGAAATGAGGTTGCTATAATATTTCCTTGTTTTACAGCAACAATTTTTTCATTAAATTTTGATAAGACCTCAACATCACTACCCACATCTGAAATAGATGGCGCACGAATGAAAACCCCATGAAATGAGGAAATGT
>BFAR01000012.1 GCA_008974855.1 archaeon MnTg01 | reverse complement strand
GCATAAAATCAATTGCCTCATCAATATCCCCCATAGCCTCATAACGATTTTTTCCATTTTCAAAAGCCAAAATTGCAGCTAGTCTGAATTTTTGATTTGAAAATACATCAGCGCATCCTTTGATAATATCTGCTCTTTTTTGATATGGTGTATTACTCCATTGTTCAAACGCATTTTTAGCACTGGAAATAGCATTTAGTGCATCATCTTTTGTTCCACTTGGAAATTCAGCAATCTTGATACTTTTATCAGCAGGTGAGCTTACTATGAATCGATCTTCAGAATTAATTTCCTTGCCGTCAATAATGATGGGATATGTTTTTCCTAGGTCTTTTTTTACTTCATTTACCGCATTCTCAAAATCTGAATGAAACTTCTCTGTTTCATTTTTGACAGCTGCCTTGCCCCAAGTAAATTCATTTTCAAACATGAGTAATTTACATTCTTTTTCTATAATAACGTCACACTTTTCTTTTTTATTCAATCAATATAGCTGGCTTGAAAGGTCTTGCATGTCGAGCCTTTCCTTTTGGATCGTAAATGTCAGAATCTTTTTCTGAAAACACCTGTAGATCAACTCCAAAATCAGCTTTAGCTAAACTAATTAATTCAGAGCTAATCAAATGCTTTTCATCAAACTCTCCAGTATCTAGTCTAGTCTTTCTAATTTCTACTGGTTCAGACAAAATATCCTTGATTGTCTTTTGCACAAAGTCTGGATTCTTTTTAATGTCACTTGTTTCTGGATCTGCAATCAAATCTTTCATTATAACTCCCATGTTGGTTTGTCCAGACATTACTTTAGCTAAAATGGAATGATATGCCTTTGACTTGAATGCATCAGCTGTGTAAATTGCAATCTTTTTTGGAATAATTTTTGTTATTTTGATAATGTTTGCAATATCATCCATGATTGACTTTAGCAAATCTTCAGATTGAATTGCATTGTCATCAATTGAATCTGCAGACATTTCAGGCCAGCTGGATTTTGATACCAACTCAGAATTTCCAAGCTTTTCCCACATCTCTTCAGCTATATGTGGTGCAAATGGAGATAGCATTGCAACTCGTTTTGAATTAATTTCATACAAAAGCCCTGAATAGTCACTTCTACCCTTAGCCTGAGCACGTTTTAGGTACCAATTCACATCGCTTTCAAATGAGAATAATACGTCATGAAGGCCTTCTCGCAACCTCATTTTTTCAATAGAATTACCTACTCGTTCTATCAAAGACTGTAATTTGCTTAAAATCCACTTGTCTTCAGCTTGCAATTCTGTTTTTCCAGGTTTTAGCTTTGAACATTCTTCTAACAACGATTCTAACTTGTTTTTAATTCCTCTAACTGATTCTAAATTAAAATCAGCATCCTGTAACAGCTCAGCTGATACAATTATAGCTAGTCGAATCGGATCAGCTCCATAATCTTGAATAGCTTTTCGTAATGGAATGATATTTCCCATTGACTTAGACATTTTTTTGCCATCCATTAGAACAGAACCATTAACTACAATTTGTCGTGGCCAGTTACTTTCAGGAAATATTGCAACATGATTTAAAACAAAAAATGTTAGATGATTGGGAACCAAATCCCGTCCTGAATGACGGGAATCTACTGGATAAAAATAAGAAAACTCTTTTCTAATTTCTTCTGCAAGCTCTTTTGAAACATTTGTTCCTTCAGCACTACCTTTTCCCAAAAAGACATAGTCAAAAAACTCCTTTGAAAGATTATCAGCCTTTAATGTTCCAGCATTTACAAATTTAGCTAATGTATAGTAAGCCATGTAAATCACAGAGTCAGACAAGCTTTCAACAATCCAGTCCTTATCCCATGGAAGCTTGGTTCCCAAACCATGTTGCCTGGCACAAGCTCGCTCATGCAACCATCCTAAAACATGATTAAACTCTCCTTGGATCTCTTGCGGCAAAATGCTCATAGAATGAAGACATTTTGTGGCCTTTTCCTTCCATTCTTTGTCTCCATAGTTTAGAAACCATTGATTAGTTAGAATCTTTACAACACATTCTGTACCACAACGACATTTTACGGGAGTATTTGTCAATTCCAATAAAATATCAGACATTTTTTTCTCAGCTAACCAATTTTTTATTTCATCTTTGACTTCGGAAACTTTCTTGCCTGAAAATTGTTCTGTGTTTTGTTTTAGAACACCACCGTAAAACTCCTTTCCATAAATTTCTGTAGTAGCTTCTTCTAGCTTTGGATCATTTTGGTCTTTGATCCCAAGTCTCTCAACTGCCTCCTTTGCTGGAATTTCTCCATATTCTGGAGTTTCTATGATAGAAATAGGCTTGATTAGCTGCAATTCAGAGCCTTGAGGTTGATTTTTCTTAAAATCTACTAGTGCCTGATAGTCAAATGGAGCGTGAGCTGGAACCGACATTACCAAACCTGTTCCAGTTTGAGATTCTACAAAGCTAGCTTCAAGAATTGGAATTGATTCGTTTCTATGTGGAACTGTGACTTGTTGTCCAACAAGCTCAGACCCTGATATTTCACCTTCATAAGTTATTTTTTTATCCAAAAACTCTAGCTTGTGTGCACATTCTGCACTAACAATCCATTTTTCCCCATCAACTGTTACCTTTTTGTAAATTGTTTCGGGATTAACCCACAAATTGGTAACACCAAAGATTGTTTCAGGACGGAGTGTTGCAGTTGGAATGATATAATCACCAAACTGAAACTTTATGAGAATATATTCAGTAAAGCCTGGCTCAACATCGCCCATTGTATCATGTTGAGAAACCGGATTTTGATCATTTGGACACCAACCCACTGGATGTGAACCTTGTATTATCAAATTTTTGTCTTTTAGAATGTTAATCTGCCATTCGATGAATTTCTGGTACACAGGATCAATTGTTGTAAATTCACGACGCCAGTCAATAGAATAGCCCATTTCAATCATACCAGTTTTAATCTCTTCATGAAAGTAATCTGCAATCTTAATTGGTTCAACAAATGTCTTGATATCCTCATCAGAGACATGGTAGATATTTTTCAAACCATCAATTATCTCAGCATCCCCCACCTCTACTCTTTTTGCCATGCCAAGTATTGGCGTACCAGTATAGTGAAAGCCCATTGGAAACAAAACGTTGTATCCTTTCATTCTATAGTATCGCGCATGTACATCAGCTAGCGTGTATGTTCTCCCATGTCCGATGTGTTGTGGAGAATTTGGATACGGATAAGCTACTGTTATGAACTTTTTTTCTTTTTCATTTGGATCTGTTTCAAAGTCGCAATTTTCAATCCATTTAGCTCTCCACTTTGATTCAATACTTGCCCAATCTATCATATTACTCTAAAACCATCTGTTCTGCTTTTTTTATTGCTTCGTCTTTTTTTGATTTGTCTTTTCCTCCACCTTGAGCAAATCGATTATTTCCTCCACCAGAGCCACCTAAAATTTCTGATACCGCTTTAGCAATATCCCCTGCATTTCGATTTTTAGAGGATTCTCCTGCGTAAACGATGGCTCTAAGTGTGGGTCCAGCCTCAAAAATCCCGCAGTATGAGGCCTTGGGGTCGGTTTTGATTAGCTTCTCTCCAAAATTAATATGAAAATATTCGTCATACTGATCACTTGTTGTAGAACAGAATATTCCTGAATCAGCTGTTGTGACTTGAATTTCATCAATAGTGACATCTCCTTTAGTTTTTGTAATCTGTTCTAGAAGAGATGGAATCTTTTCTCTAGCTTCTGCTTTTTTCTGATCTCGCAGTTTATCACGTTC
>BFAR01000011.1 GCA_008974855.1 archaeon MnTg01 | reverse complement strand
TATCTAGGAAATGTTCCCGGGCATCCTTGGGAACATACCTACTGTTCAGAGTGTAACAAAATTGTAGTTAAAAGATATGGTTTTGATATTCAAGGATGGAATATGGATAAAAATAACAAATGCAATTTTTGTGGAAACCAAATTCCCATCACCGGCCCTTTAAACAAAAATTACAAACAAAATAGATTTCAATTTGTTTCCTAATCTAATTTGCATTCATCGTAATTTCACGTACTCATATGCGCCTAATTTCTTATCAAAACAGTACTGAACCTTCTGATAGTTTCTTCTAAATGACTTTACATTAGAAACTAATCTCTTTGGATTTTTTTTATCTATGATTACATTCTTTATAAAAGATGCAATTTCTTTCATTTCAGATTCTTTCATACCAAGTCTTGTAATTTCAGAAACCCCTAACCTAATTCCCCCTGGATGGAAATAATTACGGCCAGCTTTAATGTCACCAGGAATTAGTTGCCTATTTACAATTATGTTTGCTTTTTCTAGATCTCCTTCCACTTTCCCACCATCAGAGTAATCAAGAACATTTAATGCAATCTGATGTGATTCTGTAAATCCCCTTTTTTCTCCAAGCACTTTAAATCCAAAGTCACTTAATGCCTCAGCAAGAGCCTTTGCATTTTTTATTACTTGTTTTGCGTAATCTTTGCCAAATTCTAACGATTCGGCAAATGTAATTGCCTTTGCTGCCATATGATGTATGTGATGACTACTTGTCAGTCCAGGAAAAGTGGCTTTTTTTATTACATCTCCATGTTTTTCAAATCCTAAAACTAATCCTCCTTGAGGACCAAATAATGTCTTATGTGTACTCATTGTCAAAGTATCCGCACCTTCCCTTAATGGATCTTGAAATTGATTTCCTGCAATTAATCCTGCAACATGTGCAGCATCATAATTAATGTGTATATTATAGCTTTTAAGAAAATCTGATAATTCTTTAACTGGATGAGGAAATAAAAATAATGATCCCCCAAACATAGCAATTTTAGGCAATTTATTAGCGGCTTTCAATTCTTCCACCTTCTTCTTTGTTTTATCTACATCAATTGTCATCTGTTCTGCATCAAAAGGATAGAACTCAATTTCTAAACCATGAACAAGACCTGCAGTTCCGGAATGTTCTTTTTTTCCATGAGAAATGTGTCCTCCAGCAGGAATAGATGATGCCAACATTACATCTCCTGGATTAGAAAAAGCCGAATAGATTACAAGATTTGCAACTACTCCTGATATTGGTCTTACATCTGCAAACTCTGCCTTGAAAAGCTTCTTTGCAAGTGACATGCACTCAACCTCAACTTTATCAATATACACACAACCTGCATAGACTCGTTCTCCTGGCCATCCTTCAGCATATCTATTCCCAAAATCACTAATTATTGCCTCTCTTACTGCAGGGCTTGGAATATTCTCACTTGCTATTAATGGAATTGAATGCTCAAACCATTTGTGGTGTTCTTTGAGCATAGAAAAAACCTTCTTGTAGGAATTCTTATTGGAACTAGTCATGCCCACTGAAATCCAATTTCCCAATTTAAAAACATCGATCAAAAATCATTAAATTTTTTTTTTAAATTCTCTTGACATGAAATAAGGTATAAAAAGGGAAGCTGGGGCTGGATCAGCTATGAGTGCACAAGCAACTAGAAGTAATATGCCAGTTGTTTTGCTAAAAGATGGGGCTAGCGAAACAAAAGGTCGTGAAGCTCAAAAAAATAATATCGCAGCTTCAAAAATTATTGCCGAAATCGTTCAATCTAGTTTAGGTCCAAGAGGAATGGATAAGATGCTTGTTGATTCTTTAGGTGATGTTACTATTACAAATGACGGGGCAACTATTCTCAAAGAAATTGATGTTCAACACCCAGCTGCAAAAATGTTAGTTGAAATTTCTAAAACAACTGATAATGAGGTTGGCGATGGGACAACCTCCGTAGTTGTACTTGCAGGAGCACTTTTAGAACAAGCTGAATCTCTAATTAATCAAGATGTTCATCCAACAATAATTGTTGATGGATATAGAAAAGCAGCAAAAAAAGCAAAACAATTCCTACAAGATTTTTCTGATGTTGTTAATCCAAACGATAAATCAATCTTACAAAAAATTGCAAAAACATCTATGCAAACCAAACTAGTCAGAAAAGAATCCAGTTATTTGGCTGAACTCGTTGTAAAAGCAGTTACAGCCGTAGCAGAAAAAGATGGTGATAATTTTGTTGTTGATGAAGATGATATTAAAGTTGAGAAAAAACCTGGTGGATCAATTAAGGACAGTAAAATAATTCAAGGAATAGTTCTTGATAAGGAAATAGTTCATGGTGGAATGCCAAAGGAAATTAATGATGCAAAAATTGCATTGATTAATTCTGCACTTGAAATTACTAAAACAGAGACTGATGCAAAAATCAATATCACAAATCCACAACAAATGAAATCATTTCTAGATGAAGAAAATCGGATGTTAAAAAATATGGTTGACAAAGTTATTGCTTCAGGGGCAACTGTAGTTCTATGTCAAAAAGGTCTTGATGATATGGTTCAACATTATTTTGCAAAGGCAGGAATCTTAGCAGTTCGAAGAGTAAAAGAAAGCGATTTAACTAAACTTGCAAAAGCTACCGGTGCGAGAATTGTTTCAAACTTAGATGATCTTTTTGAAAAAGATTTGGGTTCTGCTCAAATAGTTGAAGAAAGAAAAATTGAAGAAGACAAATGGGTTTTCATTGAAGGATGCAAACATCCAAAATCTGTTACTTTGCTTCTAAGAGCAGGTTCTCAACGAGTAGTTGATGAAGTAGAACGTTCTGTTCATGATGCAATTATGGTCGTAAGAGATGTAATGCAGGTTCCATCAATTGTAGCAGGGGGCGGAGCTCCTGAAACTTATACTTCCACAAAAATTCGAAGTTGGGCTAAAACACTTGAAGGACGTGAACAACTAGCAGCTGAAAAGTTTGCCGATGCTTTAGAAATAATTCCTTTAACATTATCTGAAAATGCAGGCATGGATCCTATTGACACTCTGGCTTCACTTCGTTCTCGACAAATTAAAGGCGAAAAGTGGACGGGAATTGATGTTATGAAAGGCCGTGTAGTCAATATGAAATCAAGTGACATTATAGAACCATTATCTGTCAAGAATCAGATTATTTCTGCTGCTGCAGAAGCTGCATGTATGATATTGAGAATTGATGATGTAATTGCTACAGCAAAGTCTGCTGGACCTCCACCTGGAGCTGAAGGTGGAATGCCACCTGGAATGGGTGGTGGAATGCCACCTGGAATGGGTGGTGGAATGCCTGACATGGGCGGAATGATGTAAAAATTCTAGACAACTAGTCATCTGGAAATTTTTCAAAAGTTTATTTTATTTCAAATTTTACAAAGTTTGTTGAGTAATATTACTTCCAAAGTAATAACTGGAGCAAAGTATGTTTATTTGATATTATTTTTTGTATTTCTTGCAGGAATATTCAATCCAATCATCAATGAGCGCCCATTAGACCAAGTAATTTTTGGTGTAATAGTCTTGTTTGTAGGTTTAGCAGGTTCAATACTAGTTTACAAAGCTGCAATAACTGAAAATAAACGCGGAATCCTCCTTGGTGGAGGTTTTGCCCTAATAGCTATTTCTTTTTACTATATCATACAGTTTACTGGTAGAGTTTAGTAATTCTAAACATCAAAGTATAGATAAAATTCATGTGGATGAGGCCTAATTGATATCTCTCTTTGATCTTTTCTTTCTAACTCAATAATTTTATCAATCACACCGTTTGCGAAAATTGGATTTAGGAATTTTCTATCACTTTCAAGAGCATCTAGCGCCTCACCTAGGTTTACTGGCAAAATATTAATTCCACGTTTTTTGCGTTCTGTTCGAGTCATTTTGAAAATATCTTCATGAACTGGTTCACCAGGATCTGTCTTCTTCTTTATTCCATCTAATCCAGCTGCTAACACTGAAGAGAAAGTAAGATATGGATTTGATGATGGATCAGGAGCCCTAAACTCTAATCTTTTTAGATAAGAATACTTTTCTCCTTTGAAATGCTGAGGAACTCTTACAATAGCTGATCTATTGCTGCCACTCCA
>BFAR01000010.1 GCA_008974855.1 archaeon MnTg01 | reverse complement strand
ACCTTCATTCCTTGCTTGAAGAAAAAGATCTAATGATTTATGACTAAATTTCAATGATTTTGTATTACAAGTAACCTCGATATAGTATTAAAAAAATGCATAAGTTATGGAAATAAAAAATATTCATAATTATAAACTAAAAGACATTGTTCTGATTAGCTCTCTACCAGATATGGGAAAAGTGGGAGGTATAGTTACACAACATATTATTAAAAAATTAAATGCTAAAAAAGCAGCCCAAATATTCTTAGCAGATAAACCATGGGTTAATCTTAAAGAAGGATTAGTTAATCTCCCAACAGATGAATATTTCCTAGCAGTCGATGAAAAAAATTCTATTGTAATTTTTACTGGAGAAAATCAACCTCAAGAACCAGGAACAGTTTTTAAAATTGCAAACAAAGTTCTTGATACAGTTACCCAGATGGGAAATATAAAAATGGTAATTTCTGCTGGAGGATATTTGCCAAGTGAAGTTGATAAAGGTGATGCAGTTTTTGGGGTTGCGACAAATTCTTCTTCAATGAAATTATTAAAATCAAATAATGTAAAACCACTTGCTTCTGAAGTTAAAAGCATAACATGGTTCAATGGAGTAATCTTAGGAATTTCAAAAAGAAAAAATATTGATGGTATTGGTTTGTTTGGAGAAATTATGGATGCTGAATCTCCTCAATACGAAGCGGCAAGTAACATCTTAAAAGTAATTGGAAAAATTCTTAAAATTGAAATTGGGACTAAAGAATTAGATGACAAAGTAGTAAAAAAACCTGCAGAAATTAATAAAGACAGTCCAGGAATTGGATAATTATTTAATCTTCGTTCCAGATGGAACATCTTCAACTACTGTTAGCCAATAGGGTTTATCATCTACATCTGCTGCAAGTAACATCGCATTTGATTCAATTCCTGCAAGTTTTTTTGGTTCAAGATTTGCAACAACGACTACTGTTTTGCCAATAAGATCTTTTGGTTGATAAAATTCCGCACCGCCAATTATCACCACCCGTTTTTCTGAACCCAGTTCAACTACTCCTTTTACAATCTTTGATTTCCCAGGAATTGATTCTACAGAAACGATTTTTGCAATCCGAAGATCTAATTTTACAAAGTCTTCATATGATACTTTCATAAGGAATGTTTTTGTGACCGATTAAAATTAATTTCGAAAAATCAAGACTAATATTTCATGATTTTTGAATGGTCAGCATGGCAAAAATAGAAGTATCAACTAAAATCAAGTCTACTGTAGACAAAGTATGGGATATTATTTCAGATATTGACAATGAGACAAAATATTGGAAGGGTACAAAGGAGATTCATAATATTTCTAAAGATGGGAATAAAATTAATCGTGAGGTCATAATTGCTTTTAGAGATTCAAAATGCCTACAAGAAGTAACGCTGAATCCAAAAGAGAAAATTGAGATAGTGTTTACTAAAGGAATTATTCAAGGAACAAAAACTATTACTCTAAAAATGCTTGAAGGGGAAATTTTGCTTGAAGCAATTTGGGATGTAAAACTATCAGGGATGATGGGCATGTTTACAGGAATGATAAAAAAACATGTCAAAAGTGGGACAGAGCAAGCTCTTCAGGCGATAAAATTAGAAGCTGAGCGATAATTTTATGGAACTTGCTATTGAGATAACAAATTATGTTTTAGTGGCAATTTTAATTGGTGTTTCTGGAACATGGATAATTTTAATAAAATCTATGTTAAGATCATTTCGGTTTACTCCGTATCTAGATAAATTTGATATTCAAAAGCATGAAAAACCCAAAGTCTCTGTAATAGTTCCTGCAAGAAATGAAGAAAAACTAATTTCAACATGTCTTGATTCTTTATTAAATCAAGATTATGATAACTATGAAATCATAGTAATTGACGATTCTTCTGAAGACTCTACTGGAGAGATTATAAAAAAATATGCAAAAGATAATTCTAAAATCATACATGTTAGTGCAAGACCCAAACCTAAAGATTGGATGGGCAAAAATTGGGCATGTATGGAGGGTTATCAAAAAGTTACAGGAGAACTTTTAGTTTGTACTGATTCAGATACAAAATATTCGTCAAATGTTCTATCTCTTTCAGTATCACATTTGTTTTCATTGAACTTAGATGCACTGACAGTAATACCAAAAATGCTGTGTTTGGATAATTGGACACGTATTACATTGCCTATGCTTTCTACATTTTTACATACTAGATTTTCAGCTCTTCGTGTAAACGATCCCACAAAAAAAACCGGTTACTTTTTTGGAAGTTTTTTTATAATTAAAAAAGCAGTCTACGAAGCAATTGGAACTCATGAGGGTGTTAAACATGAGATAATTGAAGATGGTGCCCTTGGAAAAAAAGTCAAAGAGGCAGGATACAAACTAAGAATGGTTCGTGGTGAGCATCTTTTAGAAGCTGTTTGGGCAAGAAATAAAACTACACTTTGGAATGGACTCAAAAGATTAATGATACCACTATTTCTTCAAGGTAAAAGCATTGCAGTAGGAATTTTTGTCGCGGTTTTGTTTTTATTATTTATGCCATTTCCAATATTGATTTATGCTGGGGTTTTTTTTGAAAATACAATATCATTTATGATGCTTCTAATTGTTTCTGCATTAGCATCTAGTTTGATTTATTGTGCAGGTTTTATTGATGCGACTAAGGGATTACAACTTCGAAAGATCTATTCAGCATTTGCTCCAGTTGGTAGCTTTATTGTGGTTGCTGGATTCTTTAGTGGAATGATTCAGGCAAATAGCAAAACTGCGGTATCATGGAGGGGAAGAAGTTATTCCATGAAAGAGCACGTTACCAATTCAATTAGTTTGTAGGAAGAATTATAGATTATGCCAAAGTAGGTCACTTCCATGCAAAAATCAGGAGTAATAGTTGGAAGTATTTTAGGAGCTACAATAGTCTTGTTAGCACTTACCTTTGTATTGATTCCACCTCCAACACTTAGTCCTCCTCAAATTATTGTTACAAATGGACATGGGCCAAGTATAGTTGGAGAAGAGACTTCATTACCTGTTACAAGGGACTTGTCGTTAATTCAGATTTTTGAAAGAACCGAGGAAGGAGTGGTTCAAGTAAATGTTCATAGAACATCTGATGTAATTGGTTCAAATGGAGTAGGTTCTGGATTTGTTTTTGATAAAAATGGACATATAATTACAAATGAACATGTTGTTGAGAATTCAGATATAGTAACTGTAACTTTTCTTGATGGTCGCTCCTATAATGCAGAAGTGATTGGAGTTGACGCTGCAACTGATATTGCAGTGATTAAAGTTAACGCAGATCCATCTTTGTTAAAACCACTTCATATTGGAGATTCCTCTAATCTAAAAGTCGGAATGGGAGTGGCTGCAATTGGAAATCCATTTGGTCTTTCTGGTACTATGACTGCTGGAATTGTGAGTGCGTTAGGGCGTTTGTTGCCACAAGATACAGGCTTTTCAATTCCTGATGTGATTCAAACCGATGCAGCAATTAATCCTGGAAACTCTGGAGGACCACTATTAAATTCAAGAGGAGAAGTAGTTGGAATCAATACAGCAATACAATCTGGTACAGGAGAATTTACCGGAGTAGGATTCTCAATTCCATCTAATACTATAGCAAAAATTGTACCCAAGCTAATAGCTGATGGCTCTTATATTCATCCATGGGTTGGAATTTCTGGTAGAGATATTGATCCTGCACTTGCAACAGCACTTAATCTAGTTGATGCAAGAGGATTTTTAATAGTTAATGTGGTGGAAGGAAGTCCTGCAGAAAAGGCTGGGTTAAAAGGTTCAGATGAAACAAAAGAAGTAGATGGTGTGGAATATCCTTTTGGAGGCGATGTAATATTAGCTGTTGATGGAAAAATTGTAAGACAGATTGATGATATTTTGATTCATCTTCAACGTTACAAGTCAGTTGGAGATGAAATGGTTTTAGAGGTCCTAAGAGACGGAAGAGTTACAAATTTTGTTGTAGAGCTTGATGAAAGACCAAATTCAGGATAAGTTGATACAAGAATAAATACTTGGATTCAAGGTATTTCAGGTGTTGAGTAATCTTACTCTAAACTGGGAGGCTCTAAACAAGGTTTTAGACGGTAAAGTAATACAAAAAGAGGAATGTTACGAAATTTTTGATTTATCACAAGTTGCTCCAGAGCAACTTTTCAAAACAGCTAATATTTTAAGAAAAAATAATCATAAAAATATCGTAACCTTCTCAAAAAAAGCTTTTTTTAACATTGTGAATCTTTGCAGAGATACATGTTCTTACTGTACTTACAAGGCAGAACCTGGAGAATCAAAATTATCTTTAATGTCAATTAATGATGTTAAAATTCTTGCAAGGCTTGCAAAAAAATACAAGTGTACTGAGGCCTTGTTTGTTACAGGGGAAAGACCAGAGCAGTCATTTCAAGAGGCTCGAGACTGGCTAAGGCAAGAGGGGTTTTCAAGCACTGCGGAATATTTGATACATGCATCAGAGATTGCGCTTTCAGAAGGATTAATCCCACATACTAATGCTGGAAACTTGACAAAAACTGAGCTTTCACAATTACAAAAAACTAACGTAAGCATGGGTTTGATGTTAGAAAATGTTAGCGAGCGTCTAACTGAAAAAGGCATGCCACATCAAGGAGCCCCTAGTAAATATCCCAAACCAAGATTAGCTGTTTTGCAAAATGCAGGAGAGTTAGGATTACCAATGACTACAGGTCTTCTAGTTGGAATTGGAGAGACACCATATGAGATTATTGATTCTATTTTTGCAATAAAAAAACTTCATGAGAATTATGGACATATTCAAGAAGTTATTTTGCAAAACTTTCAACCAAAACCTGATACACAAATGAATGCTCATCCATCAGCAGAAGAAAATTATTTCAAAACAGTTGTTGCACTAACTAGAATTATTCTTCCACAAATGAATATACAAATTCCTC
>BFAR01000009.1 GCA_008974855.1 archaeon MnTg01 | reverse complement strand
TGATAAACTTGAATACCGTGCCATAAATCTTGTAATACTCGTCTACTGCCTTTTCGTACTTTGCAGGATTATCCATATGTTCTAGAAAGATATCTACACAAATCATACTGGGAATAATTCCCTCACCCAACAGAGGATAGACTGTTCCAATTGATTCACCAACTCCAATAACCTTTCCATGGTAAAATGGCTTGCAAAGATCCGGCGTTGCAAGCCTTATTGGTCGACCTACCGTTTTTGTTACTCGGCCTCCATATTTTTTTAAGAACTTGTTGGTTTCTTCTACATGCTTCTTGTTATAGTCACCAGCTCCAATGTGTGCTACCTTCTCTCCTAGTGGAAAGTACCAAAAGTACCCGCTCATACCAGGAAACGGCTGTATGTAAAAGTCATCATATGGGACCTTGTCTTCGTATTCTATTTTGTACTCGTATGTTGGTAAAAAAAAGTCATGTTTTAGCTTTGGCAGATACATTCTATAAAAGCCTGTACAGTCTACAATTAGATCATATTCTTTTTCTAACTGCTCCAAGCTTAGTGCCTTACCATACCTTACATCACAGTCTTTAATGAAATCTTGTATGAGACCAATTTTGTTGTACGTACACAAACCGATTAGTCCAATGTCAAACTCCTCTTGATTGTCCAACTTAACATGCATCTTTTTGCCATCATGAGTTAGATAATCCTCAAAATTGACTCCAACCTTGCTGCATAGCTCATTCATTGTACTTTTGATTGTGCCCCATGCGCAAATAGAGTCATGTTTTTCTTGCAATGATCTTTCATAACCTACGACTTTGTGTTCAGAATCTTTTAGTCTGGCCATAAGATAAGAACCCGCAACTCCCATTCCCATTACAGCAATCTTCAATAGCTTAACTTTGATTGAGCCCCATAAATAGATGATTTTGGTTTATCATGGTCTGTTGTGAAGACTTAAATTTTAATATTGAATTTACGAACAATTTTTCAATGGATTATGATAAACTGTGCAAAAATATTCTTAAATTGGATTCAAAGATACGTCCCATTACTGCAAGTTTCTAGCATAGAAAATAATGTCCATCCAATAGGACATCAAAATGGTTATCTGCTTATTTTGTAATAACATATAGGATTGGCACTAAAACCGCTTTTTGCTATTGGAATTTTAGCTATTTTCAGTGTTTCAGCAGTATACTCTGTAGAATATTTACCAATGTTTGATAAGAACACGTATTCAGTTGGAGAGTGGGCTGTAATTACAGTAGAAGATGCTTCAAAGAATGCTCTAGTTGATGTAGCTGAAAGCATCGTTATCGATCTACAATCTAACTCAGATACAGTTGGCATACAGCTGAAACTAGTAGAAACTGGACAAAACACCGGAATCTTTACTAGTATAATTCAATTGTCTTCTTCACCAAGTATTGAAAATGTATTGTATGTTCATGATGGCGATTCAATTCACGCAATGTATCTTAGCTTTATCAAAACTGCAAAGATAAAGTCTGACTCTTACTCTG
Organism: archaeon MnTg01; assembly: GCA_008974855.1. GTDB lineage: Archaea > Thermoproteota > Nitrososphaeria > Nitrososphaerales > Nitrosopumilaceae > CSP1-1. The sequence goes on along the minus strand of BFAR01000009.1, from coordinate 3,435 downwards.
ATCTCTCTCCAATCTTGGTATCAACTGATAAAGCAGATTACAAGGTTGGCGAGATTATTGTAATCTCTGGCAGTGTTTCAGGTGGAAATTCTAGCTATGATGTTAATTTGAGTATAATAGACCCACATGGAAATACAATCTACACTGAGGCAGTGGACCTTAGTTATGTTCAAAAATTTAGTACAGAGATTAACACAGAAATCACCGGATGGAGTGATTCAGGAAACTATAAGATCTTGGTTTGGCATGAATCAGAATACACACAAGCTGAGATTGTATTTTCATTTAGCTCAACTTATGGAAAGCAAAAAACTACTGACACAATTAAAATATTTAATTCTCCAATTAATCTTGATTATGCCATTACATCAGGCAAGATTACTCTGGTGCGAGCTGATTTGGGAAAAAACTCACTTTTCTTTTCAATTGATGTTAGTTCTGGTGGTCATCTAACGGTTAAGCTTCCGCGATATGTGATGGATTCGCAAGACGAGGATGGTGACTCTGATTATACGGTTCTAATGGATTACAGAAATGCAGCTTTTGTTGAAAAGCAGAATCCAAATGAGCGCACACTTACCGTTCCGTATATTCACAATACCAAATCTATTGAGATTGTGGGAACCTTTTTGGATGTAGATCCGTCAGCTCCCTCTGAATCTACTGTAATTCCTGACTGGGTTCGTAACAATGCAGAATGGTGGTCAAAGGACTTGATTGGAGAAAGTGACTTTCTTTCTGGAATAGAGTATTTGATTATACAGGGAGTAATACAGATACCAATTATTCCTGCAAATAATGGATCTGAATCATCTGCCTTTGTTCCATTATGGATTAAGGACATTGCAGGTTGGTGGGCAGAAGGCATGGTTAGTGATTCAGAGTTTGTAAATGGGCTTCAGTATTTGATTAGTCAGGGAATCATAACAGTATAATTTTTCTAAACTAAGAGAATTCACCTGTATTCACCTCCACAATCTCCAATAGATTCAAACAAATCATTAGCCTTGGATGTAACTGCGGTAATCTTTGCATAATCTTTCTCGTCAAGACTAAAGCTAAATACCTTTGCGTTGCTAGCTCTGTGTTCTGCAATGCCTAATCTTGCACCAATTATTGCACCAGCAACGCAAGGCTTGTCTAAAATGAATCTAGTTGCAACATTTGCAATTCCAACTATGTGTTTTTTTGCTATTTGATCAAGCACTAAGAGAAGCTCCTGGAAAAGATTCCAACCTCCCCAAGCATCGATCATATTTTTATATTTTTGTAAGCTTAGTGTATCAATATCTGCTCTGGTTGGCTCTGACTTGCCTAGATATTTTTCAGAAAAGAAACCACCAAGTAGAGTTCCATATGTAATTAATTTTATGTCATTTTTTTTGCAAAATGGAATCATTTTAACTTCTGGTCTCTGGTCTAAAACCGAATACTGCACTTGATTTGAAACAAGCTTTATTCCTTGCTCTACCATGATTTTTATTCTATCGGTATCAAAATTTGTCAAACCAATGTGTTTTATCTTACCTTCATCACGAAGCTTTGATAGGTGATGTAGTGCATCAAGGTAACTTGTATCATTGTAATCCCACCAGTGAAACTGTACCACATCGATTGATTCTACATTCATTCTTTGAATTGACTTGGCTATGTAATGTTCTACAATAGATCTAGTCATTGGTCCAGGATTTGGGACAAACTTTGTTAGAGCTTGGCTTTTTGCAAGTTCTTCTTTTTCAAGTCTTTTCCTAAATTCACCTAGATATTCTTCTGCTGGACCGTAAATGTCTGCCATGTCCCATGTTGTAAATCCTGCTTGATGATAGTGTATCATCTCTGAAATTGCTGATTCACGATTGATTTGTCCATGTCCTCCAGCTACCTGCCACATTCCATTTAGCACTCGGCAAATTCGTAAATCAGGCGTTAGCTGGCTAGATTGTTCTGATTGCGGCATGCTAGATTTCTAGTTACTTGGAGTATTATGAGATTCCCTTGACTAACCGTCATAACTCCTGTCCGTGCAGCCAATTTTCAGCTCTGACAGTAATACATAGCCCATGTTTGCTAAAAACTAGATTTACTCGTAAAATTTTACAATTTTCTTTGGAAATATTGGAAATTAGGATTGTTTGATAGATTAGACATACACAGATTCTTAAGAATTTAGGGATATATGTAATTTATAGAAATGGCCAGTATAGTTTGTAAAGATTTAGACGATTGTAATATCTCAGATTTTCAAGCCGTTAGGAGAATCCTTGTTCCATTTAATTCCTCCAAACACGCACCAAACGTTTTTGGTAAAGCATTAACGATTGCAAAATTGTATGGAGCCTCTCTTTGTGTAGTATCAATAGTCAACAAGGATCTTGTTAAAAAATGGGTCAATGATACTCCAAGTCGTCAATCAGCATTGTCACTTGGTAGTGTCGATATATTGAAAAAGGGAGTAAGAAAGTTGCAGCTTCAAGCAAAAAAATTCAAAATTCCATTTGACTCTACAATAATTCCATCAACAGATGTTTCAGAGACTATTATTGCACTAATTGATTCCCAAAAAATAGACCTAGTAGTTATGGGAACAAAAGGCAATGCAATGTGGAAGGAGATGTTAATGGGAAGAGTTTCAAGTGCTGTGGCACTTAACGCAAAGTGCCCAGTTTTATTGGTAAAGTAATTTTGTAAATCAATTTACAATTTTAAGACCATATCAAGTAATAAAATCAATTCATTTTTTTTTATCAAACCTAAAATATATAATCTTTAATGACTGAATTTTAGTGAGTTGGTTTCAGGAATTCGTTTAATGGAAAAAGTCTTGTTCAAAGTTGCAAAACAATGGATTGCAGGAGATACCATTGATGATGCCCTATCTTCTGCAAAAGATGCCTACAAAAATGGGCGACACGCAATAATTAACAAGCTAGGCGAATATCATACCTCAAAAAACCAAATAAGAAAAACCCTTCAAGAATACCAAATAATTGCAAACTCTTTTAGAAAATGGAAAATTAGAGGGGCCATTTCTGTAAAACCCACTCAAATTGGTTTATCAATTAGTCAAAGGGAGTGTTTTAGAAATCTAGAAAAAATAATTTCTAGTGCAAGACAAGCCCATGTTTTTGTATGGCTAGACATGGAGTCATCCGAACATACCGATGAAATCATAGAGCTATACCAAAGCTTTTTCTCAAAATATGAGAGATTGGGTTTGGCCCTGCAGGCAAATCTTAAAAGAACAGAAAATGATCTTGCCGACTTGATTCAAACAGGTGCAAAAATTCGTCTTGTAAAGGGAGCATACCGTGAATCATCTAAAATTGCATACAAATCCAAAGACAAAGTTGATAAAAATTATCTAAAGTTAATGCGAAAGCTCTTCAAAGATGGGAACGAATTTGGAATTGCAACTCATGATTCAAAGATGATTCA
>BFAR01000008.1 GCA_008974855.1 archaeon MnTg01 | reverse complement strand
CACAGCACTCAGACATACTTCTTCATAAAGGTAGAACTCTTGCACACCTTGGCAAATCTCAAGATGCATTAAGTTATTACAACAAAGCTCTTAAAATAAATCCTCAACATGCAGAGGTGCTTTTCCATAAAGGAATGTTATTAGAACACATTGGAAAACATGGTGATGCTATAATAGACTATGATAAAGCATTAAAAATTATTCCAAATTATGTTGATGTTCTATATCACAAGGGTTTGTTACTTGAACAACTTGGTAATCATGGTGATTCAATATTATGTTATGATAAAGCGCTAAAAGCAATCCCAGATAACTTTAATGTATTATTTCGTAAAGGAATGTTACTTGCACGTTTTGGAAAACATGGTGATGCTATAGTTTGTTACGATGATGCACTTAAAATTAATCCAGATAATTTTGATGCACTATTTCAAAAAGGATTGGTACTTGAACATCTTGGAAACTATAAAGATGCAATAAAATGTTATGATAAAGCTCTAGAACATAATTCTCAACATACTGAGGCATTATTACACAAAGGATTATCATTATTTGCAATTCATGAATATGATTTAGCTATAAAATTATTCAATCAGGTTCTAACAATTATTCCAAATCATATACTAGCTCTATTCAATAAAGGATTAACGTTTGGAAAACTTGGTTTAAATGATGATGCAATACATTGTTATGACAGAGTATTATCAGTAGATGCTAATCATATACTTTCGTTATTACACAAAGGACTTACATTATCACATCTAAAGAAATTTAATGAAGCAATATTATGTTTTAATAAAGTCTTAGAAAATGAAACAAATAACATAGTAGCACTTGTAAAGAAGGCTGATTCTTTAGTAAGTTTAGGAGTTATCAATGATGCTTTAGCATTTTATGATAAAGCCATCAAAATAGATCCAGAAAACATTAAAGCATTATTTAACAAAGCAATGGCTTTGTCAAAAATATCAAGACATGAAAATGCACTTCACTGTTTTGATAAAGTCATAGAAATTGATCCTCACAATAGTAATGCTGTATTTAATAAAGGCCTCTCACTTGTAGAACAAGCAAATTATCCTATGGCACTTGCATGTTTTGATAAAGCCTTTGAATTAGATCCGAATAATCTTGAGCCCTTAGTTCAGAAAGGTTTGATATTTTCTAGATTAAGAAGTCATAAAGAGGCACTTGCAAGTTTCAATTATGTTCTTGAACAAGAACCTGCAAACTTTACATCATTGTTTTACAAAGGGATTTCATTATCAGCAATAGGTCAATACGAAAAATCTCTCTTGTTATTTGATAGAGCATTAAAACAAAAGCCCTCTAATGTTAATGTATTATTAAACAAAGGACGTGCATTTTCAATTCTAGGCCAATATGAAAAATCCGTGGCGTGTTTTGACAGTGTTTTAGATATTGAACCAGAAAATTCTGATGCGTTATATAATAAAGCAAACTCACTGGCAACTTTAGGACAACACGAACAAGCAATTCCATTATTTGATAAAGCATTGAATGTAGAACCTGCAAATGTAGAAATTCTTAACAGTAAAGCAATGACACTTCATGCCATTTGTCAATATGAAGAAGCCATTTCATGTTTTGATGATATATTGGCTATACAAAAAGAAAATCCGGAGATTATGTATAGAAAAACAAAAACTGTGATAAAACAAGGAAATATCCTTGATTCAATTAATATCCTAAGAAGAATTGTAGAGATAGAGCCAATCTATAGAGAAATAATCAAAAAAGAGATGGAATTTTCTAGTTTGAGAGATAATCCACTTTTCAAAGAGATAATTCAAGAAAAAGCTAAATTTGGTAGACCTGATGAAGAACATTTCCAAAAATCTAATAGTGAAACTAAGATTCTTGAAAATAAATTCTAAATAATTTATAAATAAATTTCAATTTGTTTTTGTAAAATTACAACAACAAATCAATTTGTGGCTTTACAATTAAAAGAATCAAAAAATCGTATGTTCAGTACGAACATCATATTGGATATGAGATAGAAATCAATTAAAATCGTATTCAATAGGTGTGAAGATGATATACAATCAAAAAATCAATAATACATGGAAAAAAAATCTAAATAAAATATTTAATAAAAATTCTAATTCAAAGCAAAATCAATTACTTTTTCAGTCAATTAATACAGGAAAAAGTTTAGAATTACAAGAATGTCTTTTTGAGGATTTATTACCACAGACTCTAGTTTCTACACCTATTTCTAGGATTGAAAATACTGACAATATTTGGATTGCATGTTCTATGCTATCAAGAGTATCAGATATAACAAATAATTTAGTTGTTCTAGAAAAAGAATTTCCTTTAGGAATTCTAAGTGCAAAAGAAATTTTGAAAGGGTTATTAAAAAATCCGACACCATACTATTTCCATGATATTTTAGTTGAAGAAATTATGAACAGAAGATTTTATCTTGATACAAGAGATGCCAGACTTGATAAAATTATTGAGCAAATGCGTAAGACTAAAAGTGAATTTACTATATTACAAAACAGTAAACAAAGTTTTTCAGCAGTTTCAATTAGGGAAATTCTTGAAGTTGGTGCCCTTTGTAAATCTAATATTGAAACATCTGATTTACATAGCAATAAAATCAAAATTTTTAGAAGAGATGATACTGTTGAAGATATTATAAATTCACTAATTAATGATGATACTGAATTTTTACTACTAAAAAATGAATCATTATTCATTGATTCTATGACAATAATTGAAAAAATTGCCGGAGATCTTAACTACTTAAAAAATTGTAATAACTTTTTAGATTTGAATGCAAGTATTTTCAAACTTGAAAGGCCAAAATTAGTTCCTAATAATTTAACGCTCTCTGAAATATGTCAGACTATGCTTGCTATGAAACATCCTTACATAATGACATCAAATCAGTTGTTTACTCCAAGAACTATTTTAGAGATTTTGAGTTTAGGATATGAAAAATAAATGAAAGATATTACAAGATTAAAAAATCATGTAAATGTAATGAAAAAAGAGCTAGATTATACTAACAAACAAATCAAATTATTAGAAAAAAGTCAATCTAGTTCTGAATGGGAAAATATTGATAATATTAATGGAAAATCAATTGATGAATTAAGACATCAAGAAAAAAATCTTTCACAAGAAATTCACCAGATTCAAAAAGAATTTAAAAAATCACAATCAAAAACTTTACTTATAACTGAATTATCTCTTCTACCAGTAGTTGTTTTACTCATTTTAGTTACAGGTTTAGGAAACTCTATAACAGATTTATCTAATGATGAGATTACTTCATTTAAGACAAGATATCTAATTGAAAATCTTAAAGGCGATACAATAGATACCTGGAAATCATGGCGTCTAGTTGGTACAACACTTAATGTTAACATTCTCAATGCAAAAGGATTATCAGAAGACCGAGTTGATTTAATCAAGCAAGCATTAATCTCAGAAAATAATTTTGAAGTTGATGATTCGATAACTCATAAAGGTCCAAAAGGATTTAGTTCAACATATTACGAAGGTTGGACTGGTGCACTAAAACAAGCACAAAAAGAGAATACAATGTATAATCTTCCTACTGACTTTAATGTTCTTACTTCAAATGGTGGAGAAGGTGATGTAATCATCACACTTTCAAATCTTAGAGATTCAGATGGATATACTGGTTATACTAAATCAGTAGTTGAAGGAAACGAAATTCTAAAATCATTCATAACAATTTATGATGTAAATAACTTATCTGATGAAGAACTAGGTACTATTCTTAGACATGAATTTGGTCATGCATTAGGTCTTGGACACTCTACTGCACCAGAAGATCTAATGGCTCCAAATATTGACATGACAGTGCCATACATTTCAGAATGTAATGTTGATGCAATCATAGAACTGTATAATGGAATACAAGGAAGTACAGTTTGTGAAAAATAGATTTTTTAAATTAAAATCCTTTTTCGTTAAGAATTAGTCCTAGTAACGCAGCACGTGTATACATTCCATATTCTGCTTGTTTGAAATATTTTGCTTGTTTTGTATTATCTACTTCAGGTGAAATTTCATCTAATCTTGGTAAAGGATGTAAAATAATAGCATCATCTTTCATTTTTTTAATCATGTCCA
>BFAR01000007.1 GCA_008974855.1 archaeon MnTg01 | reverse complement strand
ACAGATGAAATTTACTATATAATTAGGGGCGATGGATATCTCAAAATAAATCAAAAAGATTATCCAGTCTCAGACCGTAAAGTTTTTTTTGTGGCAAAAAATGTAAGACATTATTTTTTTGGGAATACCAAAGATCTTACAGTTTTGTATTTTTTTGGCGGTTAAGATTCTTCACCTTTATTCTATAAAGTAATCTTGTTTTAGAATGTCTGAAAGAGGGACTGGATCACTTAATGAGCTCCAAACAAATGTCTCTATAGAATAATTCCCGATTTTAGTAGGATTCCATGATTGTGATATTTCAAAATCTTGGTTAGGTGACAATTGTCCTTGAATCCAAGATAATGAAACAACTGCACCATCAGTTTCTTTGATTTGAATAATGAAAACAAAATCTTGTTCATATTCTTGATTATTATGAACTGCGCCCACAATTTGGAGTTGGTCGTTAGTTTTTGGTGCTAAAATTAACTCTCCAGAACTATCTGTCATAACATTATTTTTGATTGTAATTCTATCCGTAGGAGGAATATTTGATACAAATTTTGCTTGACTTGATATTTCTAAATTATCTGAAATACTATAAGGAGTGGGAAGTGTATAGTCATCATACTTTACACGAATAGTATCATCAGGAATCGCAAATAATCTGTTGCCGCTTGAAGTTTGACTTTGAGTAAATAAAATAGACGCTTTAAACATTCCAGAATCTTCTGATGTTTCAATAACATTAACAAGAATTCCCGCAACATCAGAGTCTGAATAAACTTCCACCTCAAATTGATCAATTGCTTCTGGATTTAGATTCATATCAAGATCAACTACTCGAATAGTTGCAGTTTCGCCTATTGAATAATCAGATTTCATAAATCTTACATCTCCAATATTCCAACTAACTTCTACAGATTCAATTAAAACTACCCCATCAGCAAACTCAAAGGATATTGTTATTCCCCCATCTCGCTCAGTTTCCAAAAAACCACCTGTGGGTCCATTTCCAAAAGTTCTAGGATTAGTATCTGGTATACCATCCCCATTTACATCATGTAAAAATCCTGTAAGAATTACTTCTCCAGTAAATGTTCCACTATTTGGGTCTGTCTCTGTTAATTTGTATGGTTCTAATTTATTCTCAGATGTTGAAATTTTAATAAAATGTCCCTGTTGAATTCCAATTGAATCGATTCCATGTTTGTCAGCATTCCAACTTGGTGCTAATATGGTGATTTGAATTTTGTCAGTCCATGTATACACTTGTTTATCTGTAAAGATTGGTGAGTATGGATTGTTATAATCTGGTATGGTTTCAGCCATGGCAGTAAACCATAGAAGTATAGTAAGAATTAGTGCCAATTCTATCAATTCACTCTTTCTTAGAAAACTAGGCTGATTTAATCATTAAACAAAACTAGAATAATTATTTCCTGAATAAAATAGGAGTAATGTTTTATTATTATCTAACAGGGTTTTGTCTGTGTTAAGCAAATTCAGTATCATTTTTTTCGGATTTTTGGCAACGAGTGTAATATTTCCATCATTTTCAATCGTATATGGTGATTCAGAAATAAAGAGCATTTCTGCAGCAATTGCATTTGATAGAAGTACGTATCCTATACCTGATGAATTAAACAATCTTGAGATTAGTATTAGAATTTTTGATCCAGATTTTGATAAATCACCCAACGGTATAGATCAAATTTCTGAAGATCTTTTAGATGAACCTGGAGTGGGACCTGTAAAGATTTCAATTATTAGAGGACATTCAGTTGTTTTAGGTTACGCTGGAGGAACTTCATCAAACAATGGAAAGCTTGATTCCAAACCAATTCAGATTATTCCATCTGAAAAATCTCAGATTAGACAGTTTGGGCCAATAATGGAGACTTTCCCAACTTCTGGAATTTTTGAGTTTGATGTTGTAATAAAAAATATTGATGGACCAGAAAGTTCGAAATGCCCTATTTCAAACGAAGCCCAAATTAGATTTGATGATTCAACTGCATTATCACGACACTGCATATTACAAGGTGATGTCATCTTAGTTGAATTTACAGATCCTTCTGATATTTCTGGAAATCCTAGAACGGTTACTGACTCTGCAACTTTTACTCTTCTGAATCCTTCTACGTCCTATGGCTCAGGTTCTGAAAAAATCACTACCTCAAAAACCGTGAGGATTGGTCATCCTCTGACATTGTTACTTTATGATTCTAATCTGAATCTAGATAGCGAAAGAGCTGAAACTTATACTCTGGATCTAATCCAGTTTGAATCTAAAAACATTAGAACTACGCTTGGACCTGTTGGAGGGGTTCAAAATGAATTTAATCCTCGACCATCTGCATTAAGAGAAACTGGAGATAATACTGGTATTTTTTATACCGTAATTGAAATTCCAAGAACAATTAATGGCAAAAGAATTGATGTAAATGAAAAAATTGAATTTGAATATACCCAGAGAGGCTTAGGTGCTTTCTTAGCAGTTCATCAAGGTACATATTCTTCAAAACTAACTTTCAATCAACCTTCTGAATCATTTTCAATTAACATTGGAAATTTTCTTTCTACTCAACTAGATGAGATTACATGCAAAGATGTGTTTGTGAAAATCTACAAGTATGATGATTCCCCTGCATGCGTAAAACCAATGACTGCTGAAAAATTGATTGAACGAGGATGGGCCAGACCTAATCCTTGATGATTGTCCTTCTTCCTACAATCCTAATCTTTTTTTCAGCAAATAATCTAATTGCTTCTGGATACATTTGATGTTCTTTGATGAGAATTCTTTTTGATAGGGTTTTTTCAGTATCATTATCATTTACCTTTATAATAGCTTGAACAATTACTGGTCCAGTATCTACTCCATCATCCACAAAATGAACTGTACATCCAGAGTATTTTGCCCCATACTTTATTGCCTGTTTTTGAGCATCTAGCCCAGTAAAAGCTGGTAAAAGTGCAGGATGAATATTCATAATTCTATTTTTATATTTTCGAATAAATTGAGGACTGATTATTCTCATAAATCCAGCAAGACAAATTAATCCATTTTTTGACGTGACGTCATATTTTGTTAAAACCGATACAATTTTTTCGTCATACTTCCATCTATCGCCCTTAAATCCCACGCTTTCAATTACCTCTGTTTTAAT
>BFAR01000006.1 GCA_008974855.1 archaeon MnTg01 | reverse complement strand
GAAGAAGAATCTATGGATGACACAATGAAGGAAGAAGAATCTATGGATGACACAATGAAGGAAGAAGAATCTATGGAGGAAATGGCTCCAGGTTCTGTACTAAGACTTTCAAGAGCAAATGTACCAGCAACAATACCTATGCACCAAGGATACTATAATGGCGAAGCAGTATACTATATCATCACTGATTCTAGTGATCCAACTCATGCAGAAATAATCACTGAAAATCAAGGATGGAAAGTTGAACTCGCACCGCTGTTAGCAAATGCACCTGATGCAGCACTATCAACTACATACATGTTTACAAATGGTGTATCTGGTGATGGTGTTCATGGATTTCAAGGCGAAGTCTTAACTAGCACTCCTGCACAAGCAGATGTTTACAGTGCACTTGCATCACATGTTCATGTAACATGGGACGATGCTTCAACCCCAATAAAACTCGATTCTGAAGATGCAATTATGGATGCAGCTGATCAAGGTTTAGTTACACTCACTGAACTTGATGTTGTACTAAACATGCCACAGATAGTTTGGCCTGAAGGACAAATGCCAGTTAAAGAAGATAAAACATTAACTGACGAAACTCCTTATGGTGGTGGACAAGTTCTTGACATTGACATGGAAGAAAAGACTGTAACCTTTATTGCACATAGAGGTTGGGGTCCTGACGGAAGAACAGTATACTACATTGTAACTGATGCAACACCTGTAGGGCCTGCAAACATGATGGGTGTAACAAATGCTCCCACAAGTGCAGCTCTTATTGCAAACTCAGCAGCAGTTGACTTGTTCCAATTTATGAATGGAATTAAAGGTTCTGGCCCATTGGGATTCCAAGCAGGTATTGCAGCTAGTGCACCAGGTGATTCAAACTATAGTCCAATGTGGAGAATTTTCATGATCGGATGGGATGATCCCGCAAGTGCTTCACTTCTTGAAAATAAAGGAGATATTGATTTCTACAATCAAGAAGGAAAAATCACTGTAAATCTAGCAAGACCCATGGATGCAGATCATATTGTGAACTGCCCATTTATTGATCCCTTCCAATAAGGGACAAACTTCATTTTTTTATTTTTTAGTATTTATTTCCCTTTTTCCCAATGTTCAAGTATGGATGCAATGCTGGAAGAGGAAATGATTGATTTGATCACATTTTGCCTTCAAAATCCTGACTCAAATGAGGTAGATAATAAAAAAAGTCGGATTTCAGAAATTGGTGGGGAACTTTACGCAGATAGTGGAGTAGATGCTATGGAAACTATGTTTTTTGCTATCCAAAATAGAATCACAGAAGAGATCGGAAAAGATCCTAAATCATTTAGGGCTCTATGGAACGGGAATTCAGAAGAATGGAAATATTAAAAAAAACTTTGTAAATTAAAAAAGAGAAGGTAAGCCCTTAGGTGGCTTTTCCAATTCTAAACATCGTAGTGCTGCAGGTAGGACATACCCCTTTTGTAGCTGGCTTGCCATTTTTCATGGTAACTGCTTTTGCTTGTTGCATTTCCCTTTTGGTCCTACATTTTACACAATATCCAGTTGTCATGTTATCAATCAAGTGTGAGGTGATATTAGCGACATGCTGTAAAAATTATTTAACTATGAGGTAGTGGCGATTGCTTTTCTATTTATATGAAAATCTACCTGTGTGTGAAAATCATAGATTTTATGGTTTTTTTGGAAATAATAATACAAATTCTTCGATAACTTTATTATAATCTCTAAAAAAACTTCGAAATTTAATTTGGAGAAATTCCTTCAAAGGAGGATTTTGACTAGATGTAAATTATTAAACTACATCCGGAAATACTTAGAAACACAAAAAAGGAATTAAGACAGTTGAATGAACGGTTAGTACGATTTTCTAAAACCTTTGGTCCCGGAATTTTATTTTTAAGTACTGCTATTGGAGTTTCACATTTAGTTCAATCAACAAGAGCTGGTGCAGAGTATGGATTTTTGTTACTCGGATTTGTGATCTTGGCAATTTTGTTAAAATACCCCTTTTTTGAATTTAGTTCACGTTATGCAAATGTTACTGGGACAAGTATAATTGATGGATATAATCGATTAGGAAAACCAGTTCTAATTCTTTACTTGTTAATTACTGTTGCATCAATGTTTTTTGTAACAGCTGCTGTTGGATTTGTTACTACAGGTTTTCTTGAAAATCTTTTTCAAATCGATTTTTTAGGAATTTGGTCAATGGTGATTTTATTTGGAATTTGCACTTGCATTTTGAGTATTGGAAAATATCGTACCTTGGACGGATTAATTAAAATTATTGGAATAGTTTTAGTCGCTTCAACTGTACTTGCTTTTGTATTAGCTCTAATTAATGGGCCAGTTGATAAAATTGATGGATTTCAGCCTCCAGAAATTTGGAATCATGCAGGAATTTTTTTCCTTATTGCACTCATGGGATGGATACCTATGCCTATTGACATTTCAAGTTGGCATAGTTTATGGACTGTAGAACGATTCAAACAGACCCATTTCAAGCCTACACTCAAAGAAACACTTTTAGAATTTAATCTGGGCTATATTATTACAGGAATACTCGCAATATTTTTTGTTACTTTAGGCGCATACATTTTTTTTGGAACTGGGCAAGAATTACCAAATAATAATTCATTATTTGCACATAAAGTTGTAACACTTTTTACAGAAACAATCGGACATTGGAGTTATCTTATCATTGCCGCATCTGCATTTAGTGTAATGTTTGGAACAATGATAGCTGTATTTGATGGATATTCTAGATCGATTGAAAGAGTAACTCAACTATTAAGAAAAAAAACTGATAACACAAAAAAAATTAAATTTACAAAAATTTATGAATTATCTATATTTTCTCTAGTAACTGGTTCATTTATTGTTGTATATTTATTTGAAAATAATCTTAAAGAACTAGTTGATTTTGCAACAGCGATTTCTTTTCT
>BFAR01000005.1 GCA_008974855.1 archaeon MnTg01 | reverse complement strand
ATTCTTTAGCTTTTTTTGACTTATCTAGAATTTGTTCAGGTATATGTTTTTGAGAAACTACAGTATATGCTGCTTCTCGTTTTCGAATTTGTGCAAATTTATCAAGGTCTTTTTGTGGCAGTCTGAGTCTTGAGCAGGATCTGCAAGTAGAAAGTAAAAGCTTGTAGATATTATCAATAAATGCAATGTGTAAAACAGGTTCTGCTAGTTCAATATGACCAAAATGCCCAGGACATCTAGCTGCAGTATTACCACACGTTAGACATTTTTGTCCCGGCTCTAAAGTACCTAGTCTTCCATCCATCAGTCCTCCCTGCACTGACATTCCATCTTCATCATATGTTTCAGGAGCAGTGATTTCAGCTACTGAATATTTTCGAATTTCTGTAGGCGACCATACAGAAAATCTTATGCTATCAATTGTTTTTATTGTTTGAAGTGACATTATACTTTCTCCGTGATTCTAAGTCTTGGAGCAATGTTAAGACTTTGCATTTCTTGAAGTAACAATTTGAATGCATATGCAACTGAAACATTGGAAACTTTGGCTTTATCACCACATACCCTGCATACATAACGTCTTTGTTTTACGTCATGGTAGGCAACTAGGCCACATCTTTCACAGACATAAATTTCAGATTTATCTGACTCATCTAATAATCTGTCTTTTAGAATCATAGATGCACCATAAGCAATAAGACAATCACGTTCCATTTCTCCAAATCTTAGACCTCCACCTCTTGCTCTTCCTTCGGTTGGTTGTTTGGTTAACATTTGAACTTGACCTCTTGCTCTTGCATGAATTTTATCTGCAACCATATGGTGAAGTTTTTGATAATACACAACACCAATGAAAACTTCTACTGGAAATGGTTTACCGGTTCTACCATCATACATTATTTCTTTTCCAGAATATTTAAATCCAGTTGCATTCATTACTTTTTTTACTTCATCCATCTTTTCTCCTACAAATGCAGAGCCATCAAATGGTTTGCCACGCAATGCAGCTGCCTTACCAGTAATTGATTCCATAAACATTCCAACTGTCATTCTAGATGGAAATGCATGTGGATTGATTAGAACATCGGGTGAAATTCCTTCTGCAGTATATGGTAAATCTTCACATTTTGCTAAAATTCCCAGAATTCCTTTTTGGCCATGTCGTGATGCAAATTTGTCCCCAATTTCTGGAGTTCGCATATCTCTAACCCTGATTTTGTACATCTTTCCTCCCTCACTAGATTTAGTCATTACTACAGTATCTACCACACCAGTTTCTGAGGGTCTAACACCTATTGAGGTATCACGTCTGTATGGACCTTTTACTTCAAACTCTCTATACTCTTCCATAAATCTAGGTGGACTAGATTTTCCAATTAGAATATCACCGCCAAGAACTTGTGATTCAGTTGCGACCACACCGTCATCTTCTAAAAGTCTATAAGCCTTTTCTCCTTTGTAACCACGAATATTATCCTCTGCATTTGGAATCTCAAACTTATCACGCATTCCACCAGGATATTGTTTAGATTCAGCGTCATAGATTCTATAGAAAAATGTTCGTCCAAGTCCTCTATCAACTGAGGCTTGACTTAAGACAATAGCATCCTCAATATTATATCCATCAAAAGGTAACACTGCTACAATACAGTTTTGGCCTGCTGGTCTTTCATTTAATCCAAGTAATCCCATAGCCTTAGTATTGACAATTGGTGTTTGCGGATATAACATAAAGTGTTGTCTCACATAAGTACTAGTATTCATCATTGGAGTAGAAAATCCAAGACTTTGTTTTGCCATTGCTGATTCGTATGTGTTTCTAGGAGATTGGTTATGTTCAGGATATGGAATAATTGATGCCCCTGCTCCAAGTATTGCAGGTGGAAAAATTTCCATATGGGTATGTTTTTTTGCATCCTTTTCTTCAAAGCAAATGAAGCTATTCTCCTCCTCATTAGCATCAATTAGTTCAATTATACCCATTCGAAGAAGATCTGTCCATGATAATAATTTCTTTGAAACTTTATCAATTAGATCTTGAGTTAAAAGAGACTTGTTATCTTTGATGATTATTAGTGGACGTAAAACTCTTCCAGCGTTACAGTTTATGTAAATCCTCTTTGTAGCTCCTTCAATTTCTGATTTATGGAAAGAAATTCCTATATGCGGGTGAATTTTTGAATTCCTTCTTAATTCACGTAGTGATTCAGTTAATTTTTCACCATCTTTAAAATATCCTATTAATTTGCCATCAACAAAAACTCTTGCTCCATCTCGTCTAAGATCACCTTTAGCGTCTGTAAAATGAACAGCCCCTAATTCAAATATTTTTTCGACAATTTCTTCTGAAGGAACATGAACTGAGATAACACCAGAAAGTGCCAAATTTTTTACTAGTCCACAATTAGAACCTTCAGGAGTTTCGCTAGGACAAATTCTACCAAAATGAGTCGCATGTAAATCCCTTGCTTCAAAGTTAGGCTGAGTTCTACTCAAGGGGGATTGAACTCTTCTTAAATGACTAATAGTAGATAGGTAATTGGTTCGATCAAGTAATTGTGTTACACCGACTCTGCCTCTTCCCCAATTTCCAGTTGCTATGGCATTATTGAGTTTATCAGATACAATTCCAGGTCTTATTGCGGCAGCTACTGCATTTATTCCTCTTTTTTGTCCTGATCTTTCAAGTTGATATTTCATATCCCTTACCAAATTTCTAAAAGCTG
>BFAR01000004.1 GCA_008974855.1 archaeon MnTg01 | reverse complement strand
CAAATTCTTCTAAAAAGTAAAAAATTCAAAGAAAACTGTTTAGAGATAGATAAAGATTCAAAACCATTTGTTGAAGATGGTAGATCCGTTTTTTGTCAACATGTACTATGGTGTGGCAAAAACATCAAAATTTCCTCTGATGTTCCAGTTTTGTTCAAATCCAAAGTGATAGCTGTTGGCAGATCAGTTTTATCATCTGAAATGATTTCTTCTCAAAATAGAGGAGTTGCTGTAAAAATCAGGGATAGTTTAAAAAGTCAGAATAAAGGAGATCGGTCATTATGATGCGCGGCGGAAATCGCAATATGAGAAGGATGATGGACAAGATGGGTCTTGATATGTCAGAGATCCCAAATGTTCAAGAAGTGATTATCAAGACTGATAAAAAAGAGATCATAATTGCAAAACCTTCCGTAACCGAAATGAAGGCAAAGGATAATACAATTTTTCAGGTAATTGCAGAAAGCTATGAGGAAAAGGAAAGAGAGGTTCCAATATTTAGTGATGAGGACATTGAACTAGTATGTCAACAAGCAAGTGTCTCTAAAGAGCAAGCAATAGAGGCATTAACTGAATCCAAAGGAGATCTTGCTAGAGCCATTTTACTACTCACAACTAAATGAAGGTTTTAGTCGTATATTCTGATGTTAAATTATATGAAAATTAAGATAAAATTTTTGTTACTTTTGTTTTAAAATCTGATTCATACCAAGTAGTTTTTGCAGGTTTGTTAATTGAGGGATTTGCATTAATTGCTATATGTGAAAAAACTTGTTTTTTATCAATAGAACCATGAGTATGTAATTTTTTTGCAGGAATGTATACAATATCTCCCTCCAAAAGATTGACTTTATCTGTTTTTTTGATTTGAAATTTTGATTTGTTATTTCCTGATTTTGAATACATTTGAAGACTGCCTTTTCCTTTGGTAACAATTAGAATTTGACCTCCATTGTGTTGGTGAATTTTGGTTCGAGCTCCATTATTAAATGAAACATGAAAAATTTTCTGCTCTTTGGATTTGACTAAACTTGTTAATTCCTGCATAAGAACTGGACCTGTAAAGTAATCTGAATTAGCTTTCACTTTTGGTTTGGAATGAATGCTAATTTTTTTAGCCATATCCAGAAATTCTAAGATTTTTTTTGCAATTTAAAAGATCGCTGAATAGGAAATTCAATGACGAACTGAAGGATTTAATTATTGGAATTGGAGATTTGATTTACCTTGAAAATAAGGCGTTCAAAAAACTCTCAAAAAACTCTGGAAAAAGAGATTCCAGCATCCATAGCTGCACCTGGAACTGTTGATAAAATTATCAAGGCTCTTTCTGGTCTAGAATCTGATATTGATTCTCTAAATGAGAATCTATCCGATATGAAAAAGCAGCTTAATCAAAAAGCCCAAAAAGAAATTGACAAATTACGTGAACAGGTGATTCAAATGGCCACAAAAGAGGCCGAGGTCATAATTTCTGAGGCTACAGAAAAGGCTAAATCTGAATCTCAAAGAATTTTGACTACTGGAGATGTGAATCTAAAGGATGTACAAAATAAAATTGATACTAAATTTAATGAAGCCGTTGACCATGTTGTGTCAACTGTGCTGAAGGCATAAACCTAAATTTTACTTGAAGATTTTAAAATTATCCAACCCTTAAAACAAGCTCGAATTGGAATTGCGACAACTTATGGTAGACCTTATTATAAATTCGTCAAGGCCCTAAATGCTCTAAAAATAAAATATGATTCACTTCTTCCAGAGGAGATAAATTCCTATGAAGGACATTTGATTTTAACTACCTGTAAAGAGGCTCCTGAAATTTCTCAAAAACCTATACTTCATGAAGAAATTATGGATAAAGAACCTGTAATTATTCATGGCCTAATGATTCAAAAATTACAAGTAGGAATAGAAAAAAATGAGTTAGTACTAGGGATTGATCCAGGTCTTAGGACCGGACTTTCAGTTTTTTATTATGGACAAGAAATTGAAAGAACTATTTTTACTTCCATTGAAGGATTAGTGATGCATATAGCAAAAATTCTTGCCGAGCTTCGAGCAGATAGAAAAATTGTAAAAATTGGCAATGGCAACATGAATCTTGCAAAAGAAATCACTGAATTACTTAATCTGAGATTTTGTTCAGATTTTGAATTGGAATTTGTAGATGAACGAAAAACATCACTTAAAGTAAAGAATTACAATCAGCGAGGGAAACGAGATATGATGTCAGCAAAATACATTTCACAAAGAGAAGGTCCTCGACATTTTATTTTACCACTTTCTAGAACGGGATAAAAAAATCAAAAAAGATCATCTATTCTAAAATTTTTTATAGTTCGAAGATTTAATTATGAAAATTTCAAAAATACGATCTTCAGAATAATAGGTAAATATTTATAGTCTTTTTCACAGTTATCTGAAATCTGTTTTTGATAAATGAACGATCAATGAAATTTTTACAAAAAAAGTATTGAAATATTATAGAAATTATCGATCGATCCTTAAATAGTTGTGAATGTTATATTAAATTACTTAAGGAATTGATGAAAAAATGACTTGTAAAGGAATTTGTGTTCGATATAAGGCTCAAAAGCCAGTAGGAACCGGAAGATATGCTTCTGGACAGAGACGATGTCAAATTTGTGAAATCT
>BFAR01000003.1 GCA_008974855.1 archaeon MnTg01 | reverse complement strand
TTACTATTAAAATCGATTCAAATATCATTTTATGAGTCTCTCAATTGCTTTAATGTTAAGATTACATTTTACTAATTTACTTAACTTTTCTATCTCTCTGTCCATCTTTGCAATGTTTTTTTTGTTCCAGCTCATTGCTTTAGGCTTAACCCCTAGGGAATCTTCTTCAGGTAGTGAAAAATTAATCATTGGAATTACGCCAAATACTGATTTTCCAGTGTGCTGTTTTATTTTTCTAAAACCAGGTTTTAGAATATTAATATCACCTCGAAATTTATTAAATACAAATCCTTTGACAAGTTTTCTGTATTTTTTATCAAGTAGTTGTAATGTTCCAACAATACTTGCAAATGATCCACCTCTATCTATATCTGAAATTAAAATGACAGGAGAATTGGTAATCTCTGCAACTCTCATATTTGCTATATCAAATTTTTCTAAATTAATCTCAGCTGGAGAACCAGCTCCTTCAATTATTATTAGATCATAGTTTTTTCTAAGTATATTATATGACTCTGAAACAAGATTTAGACCGTGAGATAGTACAAATTTTTTGTAATATTCATTTGCATGCAGTTTTTTGTAGAATTTTCCTTGCAAAAATACAGAACTATAATAATTTCCTAAAGGTTTTAGCAGAATAGGATTCATGTGGGGTGAAATTTCAACTCTAGCAGCAATTGCCTGCATTGCTTGGGCACGAGAAATTTCAAATTTTTTATTTTTATAAGAAAAGTTTGACATATTTTGAGATTTGAAAGGTGCTACACTATATCCACAATTTGAAAAAATTCTACATAGAGCGGCAACAAGGGTAGTTTTGCCTGCTCCAGACGATGTGCCTTGAATCATTAAAGATTTTGTTAATTTAAACTGCCTCCAATGCTTTGATAAATTTTTTATTTTCTTTAGAAGCCTTGACAGCAATTCGTATGTGATAATTATTCAATCCTCTAAAAGAATTACAATCTCGGATCAATATTTTTTTCTCAAGTAATTTTTTTTGTAAAATATTTGATTTCATTTTAGTTTTAATTAAGATAAAATTTGTATCAGTATCATAACAAGTAAATCCATTTATTTTTGAAATATATTTTCTAAGAATTTTTTTTTCTTTATAAATTATTTTAGAGCTTTTATCTAAATAATTATGATGATAACATAGTGCAGCACTTGCAGCTTTTTGAGCAATACCACTTACATTCCAAGGAATTTTTATATTATTTAATATAGTAATGAGTTTTTTATTTCCTATACCATAACCGATTCTTATTCCTGCTAATCCAAATGATTTGGTCAATGAACGTAAAATGAAAAGATTATCATATTTTTTCAGGTCTTTTATGACAGATTGCTTTTGATCAGATAATTCTATAAAACATTCATCTACAAAAACTAATGTTGAGCGTTTCTTTGATGTTTGAATTATTTTTTGCATTTTTTTTCTTGAAATTAAAACTCCAGTTGGATTATTTGGGTTACATACAAAAATACATCCTTTTTTTGGAATTTTTTTTAAGAAAGAATCAATATTTGAATTAAGATTCATTGTTTTAAAATAAGAGACTTTACAATTTTGTAATTTTGTAGCAACTTCATATTCGCTAAATGTTGGAATTGGAATGAATACAGGAGTTTTTTTATTCAAAAATGCTTTGCAAAAATTGTAAATTATTTCAGTTGCTCCATTTCCAACTACAATCTGATCTTCTGGAACTTTAGTGTACCAATGAAGATTTTTTCTTAGTTCTTTAGAGGCCGAATCTGGATATATGGATAATAATTTCATCTGTTTTTTTAGGAATTTTTTGACTCCTGGATGACATCCTAAAGGATTAATGTTAGAACTATAATCAATTATTCCAGTTTTTTTGGACTTTATTGAGTAAAGCCCACCATGCGAACTTGGTTTGTGTTCTATAACACGGGGATTTGCTTTTAATTTCATTATTACAAATAGGCTCAAAGGGATTTAGTGTGTTTTGGTTAATCTCTAAAAAGGATTATTAACCGATTTTAAAGAAATTTGATCGTGAAAAAGAGAGTAGCTATAATTGGAGTAACAGGAGCAGTGGGTCAAGAATTTGTACTGTCATTAATGGATCACCCTTGGTTTGAAGTAGTTCAAATTGCAGCTTCAGAAAGATCTGCAGGAAAAAAGTTTCTTGACGCAATTAGAGATCCTACAAGTGGAATTTCTAATTGGCAAGTAGGAGGAAATATTCCAGACTATATCAAAGACATGACAGTTGTTTCTGTAGATGATCTAAAGGTTGATGAACTTGATCTCGTATTCTCGTCAATTGAAAGTGAAGCAGCTAGAGAAATAGAATCTAAATTTGCAAAAGATCTTCCGGTAATTAGTACATCATCTGCATATAGATACGAAGATGACGTACCAATACTTATTCCAGGTATTAATGATGAACAAGCTGATTTACTTGATGTTCAAAAGAAAAATCGTAATTGGAAAGGCTTTGTAGCACCATTACCGAATTGTACCACTACTGGACTAGCTATAACAATGAAGCCTCTATATGAAAAGTATGGGGCAA
>BFAR01000002.1 GCA_008974855.1 archaeon MnTg01 | reverse complement strand
CTAAAGAAGTTGAATTTATGATTTCCAAACTAGGCGACATGAAAGGAAACAAAGATTTAATCAATCACTGTAGAACTACGAGTGAAATTGAACATAAAATTGATGAACTATACAGAGAAGCAGTTGCAAAACTTTTTGAAACTAATGATGCAGTTACCATAATTAAACTCAAGGACATCTATGAATCTATTGAAACTGCATCTGATAGATGTGTAGATGTTGCTGATGTAATTGAAGACATCGTTTTGAAATACGCCTAGGTTTTCTTATGTTAGAATTAGCGATTTTTGCAATAGGCATAGCGTTGATTTTTGATTTTGTTAATGGATTTAATGATTCTGCAAACTCTGTTGCTACAGTGATTGGTACTAGAGTATTAACTCCACTTCAAGCAGTTTCACTATCCGCTGCTGCTAATTTTGTTGGACCTTTTGTTTTTGGTGTAGCGGTTGCAACAACTATTGCAAAAGGAATAGTCTCTCCTGATGATATTACTGTGTATATGATTATTGGAGGTCTGGCAGGAGCAATTACCTGGAGTACAATATGTACTATATTGGGATTACCAATTTCTAATAGTCATGCTCTGATTGGAGGAATAATGGGAGCCGGTATAATTGGATTAGGCTTTGAAAAACTAGTTTTAGATGGATTAACTAAAGTTTTAGCTGGAATAGTTATCGCACCAACAGGTGGATTGATTTTTGGTTTGTTATTAACTACTCTTATAATTACAATTTTTGCTAGACGTCGGCCTGCTCAAGTAAATAAAACATTTGGGAAATTACAAATAATATCCTCTGCCTGGTTTGCCCTCACTCACGGGGCAAATGATGGACAAAAAACTATGGGAATAATTGTTCTAATATTATTTGCAGCAGGTATGATTCCTGAACTTGAAATGCCACTTTGGGTTATATTTGCAGCAGCTACTGCAATAGGATTGGGTACATTCTTTGGTGGCTACAAAGTCATTAGTACACTTGGTATGAGAGTTACTAGACTCAAACCATATCAGGGATTTGCAGCCGAAACGGGTGGTGGAGTAATGTTAGCTATTTTCGCTACACTAGGAATTCCAGCAAGTACTACTCATGCAATAACAGGTAATATTATGGGTGCAGGTGCGGCACGCAGAAAATTTGCAGTTCGTTGGAAAGTAGGACGCCAAATAGTATTTGCGTGGTTAATTACTATACCTGGCGCTGCTGGATTTGCAATTGCATTTACCTATATCATACATCTATTTGTTTAACTAAAGACAATTAAACAAGAATGAAATATTCAAATTTGATCATTTTTGTGTCCGAATTACTTGGTACATTTGGTCTATTAGTTGCTGCAACTGGCTCAATAGTTTATGATTCAAGTCTTGGAAATACACTAGGACCAATTTTTGTAGCAGCAATTCATTTTCTTGGTTTAGCAATTGTGGTTTATGCTTTTGGAAAATATTCTATGGCACACTTTAATCCAGCAGTAACAATTGGATTTTTCATTTCGGGATATGTCAAAGCAAAGGCATTACCTGTATACTTTGTAGCACAAGCTATTGGGGCATTTTTAGGAACATTATTTGTAAAATATGTTATTGGATCTTTTGCAGAACTTGGATTAAATTTTCCTAATCACTCTTATTCTATTCCAATATTTTATGGAGTTGAAATAATTGCTACCATTCTGCTAATGGGTGTTATTCTTACAGTTGTTCATGTTAAAGGACTCAACAAATTGACGGGCTTAGCTGTTGGCGGAATTATTGCTTTAGATGTATATTTTCTTGGACCCGTTTCAGGTGCATCAATGAATCCAATTCGTTCTCTTGCACCAGCAATTGTTTCAGGAATACCAGATGATCTGTGGTTATACTTGACAGCCCCGTTCATAGGATCTGCAATAGTGGGAGTGGTTTACTACAAGAAATTTTCTAAATTCAAACACCAAGAGCAATTTTAACTAATTTACAATTATTACGAATAATAATGACAAAAAAGAGAGCTAATCATTGAACTCAAAAAAATTGTTTGATCAAGCAAAAAAAGTAATTCCTTCTGGCGTAAACAGCCCAGTAAGATATTTTGAACCGTATCCATTCTTTGTAAAAAAATCACAAGGTTCTTCAATTTGGGATGTAGATGGAAAAAAATATGTTGATTTTTGCAATGGTTATGGTGCATTATTTCTTGGTCATACAAGAAAAGAAATTATCTCAGCTGTTTCACAACAACTTAAGATAGGGACTTTATTTTGTGCACCAACTGAGATTGAAATTGAATTATCCAAATTAATAATAGGAAACTTTCCTTCAATTGACAAAGTCAGACTAGTCAATACTGGTTCAGAAGCCACAATGACTGCAATTAGACTTGCAAGAGGATACACTAAGAAGAAAAAAATTATCAAATTTGAAGGATGTTATCATGGGGCTCATGACTCTGTCTTAGTAAAAGCAGGTTCAGGGGCAGCACATCATGGAATATCAGTTTCAGATGGAGGTCTCTCAGAGGTTT
>BFAR01000001.1 GCA_008974855.1 archaeon MnTg01 | reverse complement strand
GTGTGAGACCAGCAACATAGGTTAAAGTCGATATAGGATCGATTACGTTTTGGTATATCTCAGGCCAACTTCCATCTGGAGATGGTGGATAAGGGGTTTGAGGTTCTGAGGGCCACAAAATTCTGTCTATTACCTATAAAGAATCAAAGCCTTCTGATTCTCCATATCTTGCAGCAAATGCAATATTTTCAGCCGAGGATACACTACCCATATGAGGAAGACTAAATCCAATTTTTAGTGTCATTATACGGTCAACAACTCCTTTTTGAAATCATCTGTGGTTCTTTCAAATCCACAGGTTTTGCAAATTTGCCAACTACGATCTTTAAGAATTCCCAATGGCGCATCATATCTTACCGAGTACATTTTTCCATCACAAGAAGGACATGAAAGTGGAATGTTAATCTGTTTCATTAGTTCATCTTATTCCTTAGAATGATTCCAATTACCAAACCAAATACAACATGTCGAAACATAGTCATTGCCGGAACTTCTGGGGCAATGTTTAGTCCTGCTATACCTGCACCTAGTGCTGGCAACATTACAAACCATACTCCCACAATTGTAACTATTACAGCAAATACTAATCCGTGAAGCCATATTCTTCCTTTCATTACTCTTGTTGAAATTGGTAAGAAAACATAACCAAAGAATAGTGTCAAGCCTATGCCGTTAGCAATATGTGCAACGTTTCCAATAATGTATGCTGACTCGTGTTCCCCAGCAATTAATTGTCCAAGTACAACCGAAATGTCAAGTGGTACACCAGTAATTGCCATATCAACATATGCTGCTACGTAAAAGGCAAGTGTTCCTAGAAACCCTGCCATAACCAAATAAAGGAATTTATTTTTTTTCGTAGAAACTATTAGTGGATTATCTGATTTAATATTTTCTACCTTAACCATTCGTCTCCACCATTTTTAATTAATTTAGCTACAATTTCATCAAATACTTCTTGACCTTCCTCAAATAATGAGGATACAAAATATGTGACACCATATTTGCTGCCAATCTTGGATACCAGATTATTATTTTCTAGAGTCTTCATGTGATGCTCAACTCCTTTGTAATCCATACCAAGATCTTTTGCAAGCTGATTTTTATTGGATGGTATGTTTCTTAACTGAGAAATTATTCTAACTCTGGTTTGACCTCCTTTTGTTCCGACAAAAAGATGCCAGAATAAACTCTTTGTTTCAGGATGGCTTTTTGCCTCAATGCTTCGAATTGTTAGTGTTTGCATTCTAATCAATACTGCAAGCAGGCTTGCGATATATAATCGTTTACCCAGATTGCAAGCATGCAAGCATTTTATATACTAGTATATCTAATACTAGGCATGTCAAAAGTACTATACGTTAGAGGATTTAACGACAAACTTCACCAAAAGTTAGACGATCAAGCCAAAAAAGAAGGAATTTCTGCTGCCAATATTTTAGAAAATGCCTTTGAAGATTGGTTAAAAAATAAGCAAGAAATTCCAACTAAGCATTATCTTGTGTTATATTCAGATGATGAATCCTTACAAAAATTTTTGGAAAAGGTTAACGAACTTGATCATGATGGTTGGTTCCGTGCTACGCTTGGTCCTGAATCTCACAAAGGGGTACAGTATTTGAAAAAACATGGTTGGTACGATGCTACCATTTCACCTTATAGGCAAGGAATAAAAAAAGTAGAAAAATACGCCTCAAAGGTTTTTGATAGTCTGGCGGGTGTCACAGATAAAAAACAATCTTGCTTTGTTGGATTTATGACTGAAGATGTTGCTCATCATCACTCACTTGATAAAGCAAGTGACGTTGAAAACATTTTCAATTCAAAAGGAATTGGAGGTATTGTCTTTTGTCCTTATGATCTGAGAAAGTTAAGCAATTTTAATTTCGTTGAGATGTTCAAAATATTTGACGTTCATGATGAAAGTTTTATTTTAAAAGAAAATGAAATCTTTCAATTTAACATGGACAAAACAAATTGTGCCAAACTTTTCTTGTAACAATTTGGAAAATCAGTTTAATACTATAATGTAGAGTTAAAAGTATCCATCAAGTCTCATCTGAGCCATGCCCCTCCTATCTCCCTATAGAGATTTGATGGATTTTAATTATTTAATTTGGAGGTAATTTGGATGATTGTATAATAACATGAAAATCTTTTTCGTACTATGAACACAACAGCATGGAAATGTTATCGATGCAATTTGATTTTTAGAGAGGAATCTCATGGTATATTACACAAAGAGATATCTAATCACAATGTTAACAAAATTGGAATGGTTCTAGCTTAATTTAATCAAGTTGGAAACAATCTGGTATTAATTTGGATAAATTGTCTTAAATCAATTTTAAGAAAGTTTCAGTATGACAACAAAAATCACGAATAGAGGTACCTGTGTAATGAAGGTAGAATCTTGTCCGTCAAAATCTGCAGGAGTACTCTATCAAAAATGTCAGCAAAACAGTATGAGTGAATTACCCTCAAAGTTGGTACTTTCCACAAAACGCGGTACTGGAACCATGAAGGTTTCAGAATATCCAATGGTGGAAGATAAAATGCCCAACTGGGGTTTTGTTACCACATGTAGAGGCACTGCAACACGCAGACTCTAATCTCTTTTTTTTTCAAATCAAATAGGCATCAAACTGGTGTTAATCTGGAAAATTTTCTATATGCAATTTGTAGTGAAATAAAATTCAATGAATCAAACAATAAAGAACTTAGGATTGCTTGCAATCTTACCATTAGTAATGGTAGCATTAAGTGCAGACCTAATTGACCAAGCAGATGCTCAAAAGGCTGAAGGAAGTCCTGGACATGTATCACCAAAATCCTATGGATCAGCAACTGCTGACATAGTATGTGGCGGTGTCCTTTGTAGCACTCCCCAAGGCGAGCCTGATCCAATAAACGTTGGAAGAGCATCTTAGAGAATAAAACCCTAAAAGAGAAGAACTAAAAATTCCCTCTTTCCTTTTTCTTTTTTTTAAATCCATTTTTGTGATCTAATCGAAAAAAGATTTGGTGGTTATCTGGTTCTTATTTGGAAAAATCGTCTTAAACTAATTTTATGTTTCTCAGATCAATGAATACAAAAATAAAAACTGGAATTGCCATGATGGCAATAGTATTTGGAATAGCATTATCCCCAATACTATCCAATGACGCAGAGGCAGAAAGATTCTTCCCACCTACAACAATCTTACAAGGTGAATTAACTTCTCCAAGTGACGACAAACCCTTTGGTGGAGATGTTGTTGGCAAGTATACTCTTAGTAGTTATGAGGGTGGAAGTCTAGACGGTAAAACAACGATCTATGTAAAATTCGACAGCAGACCATCACCAGGCACAGTCTATGAAGGCTGGTTAATTGATGCAGATTCTGGAGAAAAAACAAGCTTCGGCAGATTCCAAGAAAACACACAAAGACAAATACAGTTCTTTCAAACTAGTGTTGAGAGCAATTTCAACAACGATTTAATCGTAATTACTGAAGAGCCTTTTGTCGACACTGATCCTGCACCACACACACCTGTTGGTGGAGCAGTTTTAGCAAAATCATTCGGACAGTAAACTGGCAGTTTCTGCAAAGCACTATCCTTCCTCTTTTTTTAATTTGGTTACAATTTGGTGATTTTATTAAATACATATCTAACTAGAAAAAATTAATCTGTCATGTCTCTCGCAACCCATGCCCAATCTGCAATCCCCGTGAGAGATTTGATGGATTTTAGGAGAAATTATGGAAACTAAAGAAGAAATTGAATCCAAAGATCCTAAACAAATCAAAATGTTGTTTTGGTCTGTCTTTGCGGGTTCTAAGGGCTGTATTAACAGAGTAAAAGTTGTTTTAAAATTAAAGCACACTCCCCTAAATACAAATCAGCTATCAGAGCTATTGGGATTAGATTACAAGGTAATTGAACGGCATTTAGAGGTATTAGAAAAAAATAATCTAGTTACTAAAGTCGGAATTAAATACAGCATTACTTACTTTCTTTCTCCATTATTAGAATCCAATTTGAATTTGTTTGATGAAGTGGCTTCTAAATCAAAAAACTGTAAAGATAATTTACAGATAAATTTGAATTAGTAATTTGGTTGCTATCTGGTTGTTATTTGGAAAAATTGAATTAAGTAAATTTTTTAGAACATAATTTATGAAAACAACCAAAAAGGTAGGAATTGTCTTTGCAACAATTGTACTTGCACTTGTAATCTCGCCGGCCATTGCATATGGAGAAGCTGGAGAGATTAGAAAGTCAGT